>CAZXHO010000006.1:0-20569 GCA_964640365.1 uncultured Sangeribacter sp.
CGCCATTTTCTGTGCAAAAGCAGAAGACACGCTCATAACCACGACCACCATCAGAAGTAAAAACTTTTTCATAATATGAACCAATATTTGTTATTCGTGCCGTCTGCCCCCGCCGGCGCTATAGTAAGAATTTCAAAGATGCGGGGCACCATCCTTTATCATCGGTATATTATAAAAAGTTTTCGTGTTAAAAAAGTTCATCTACTTCTAAAATTTCTTATCCTTATTTCGAAATGAAAAGAATGTATAATAACTAAAAGGAGCCGAATCTGAGTGATTCGGCTCCTGATAGAGAGTGTTGAATTTTTCTTTAGAATTTGTTTGTCAACGGTAATCCTTAAGAATTTCACGGAGTTTTTTACGCGTGAAGAAAATCCTGCTCTTCACTGTCCCAAGCGGCATAGAGAGACTTTCTGATATCTCTTCATACTTGTAGCCCGCTACATGGAGTGAGAACGGCTCTCTGTAATCCTCCGGGAATCCGGCAAGGATTTCTGAGATCTCGTTCACTGCATAAGCACCGTCCGGAGTCTCGATACCTGAATCCTGTTTGAGATTCAGCTGGTAAAGGTCTTCGGAGGTATCTACCATTGTATTCTCACGCACATTCTTCCTGTAGTTGTTGATAAAGATGTTACGCATGATGGTAAGCATCCAACCCTTGAAATTTGCATTGTCTACAAATTTGTCTTCATTTGAAAGAGCCTTCAGGGTAGTATCCTGTACCAAATCATGAGCCTCATCTTTATTCAGAGTAAGCTTTAGTGCAAAAGAACGGAGATTCGCCTGCATCCCAAGTACCGATGAAATAAAAGTGGGCTTGCTGCTCATTGAAGGAACAAATAATTAGGTGTTTAGTTAAGTATTGATTATATCACTGCAAAGTTAAACAATCTATTCGATGTTTCAAAATTTATTTCTAAAATTTTTGAAAAAATCCATAGCTGCGCGAACGAATTTTGCTTTCATTTGTTTAAGGCCCGGCTCATATAAATCAGCATCCTGATTTTTCTGAGTCGGACCTTACTTTTCTGAGAGAAACAATTCCTTAATCGGTCAACTTTTCAACTTTCACCAATTCAATTCGGGTAGAAGACATCTTCATTATTGTAAAACGAAGATCTTCAAGAACAAAAGTATCTCCTTGCTGCGGAAATTCACCAAGACTGTCAAGGATATACCCTCCAAGCGTGTGGTATGTTTCAGATTCTTTTATGTCAAGCCCGAACTCCTCGTTGATATTTTCTATTTCCGCCCTTCCCCTGAATTCATACACTCCGGGAGAGACTTCACGGGCAAGCATACGCTGACGGTCGTGTTCATCCTCTATTTCCCCGAATATTTCCTCTACAAGATCTTCGAGGGTAGCAAGACCCGCCGTGCCACCGAATTCATCTACAATTATTGCCATAGATCGCTTTTCAGATAACATCCTGCGCATCATTTTATTGGCGAGCATAGTCTCAGGAGTAAAGATTACAGGCTTCAGATGATCACGCCAGTCTTCTGAAACATTGAAAAGCTCCGAAATGTGGATATACCCCACAACGTCATCTATATCTTCTTTATAAACCACTATCTTAGAAAGGCCCGTCGCAATAAATTTCCTGATTAACTCCTCTCGCGTAACAGAACCAAGTTCTACCGCAACTATCTCATTGCGCGGTATCATACATTCTCCGATCTGCGTATCTTTAAAATCAATGGCGTTCCTGAAGATTTTCACTTCATTTTCTACCGCTTCATTGTCGGATGTGTCAGAAATTTGTTGCTGAAGATAGTCGTCGAGCTCATCAATAGTTAGTCTGTCAGACGTACCTTCATCAGCATGCACACCAAAAATTTTCATCAAACCCTTTGAGATACCAGAAACAAGCAACGATACAGGATAGAGCACCCAATATATCAGATAGAGGGGAAGGGCAAAGAGCCTTATCATAAAATTCGGGTTGATCCTAAACGTCGTCTTGGGCATAAATTCACCCGCTATCAATACAACTCCTGTAGAGAGCAAAGTATTGCCTATCAGCACAAGCGCTTCATTTTCAAACCATCCTTCAAGAATTGGATTTATAATGATTGAAAATGTGATACCGTAAATTACAAGCACTATATTGTTGCCTACAAGAAGAGTAGAAATAAACATATCTTCATGGCGAGAAAAGCCATGGATGATTCGGTCAACTATTCCCCCACGGGCGGCATCTATTTCCATTCTGACCTTACTCGACTGCACGAATGCAATTTCTGCTCCTGAAAACAGAGCCGAGAATATCAAGGCAATGACAGTTACTACAATGGCTGTTGCTAATGTCATATAAGTAGCTTTTTAAATATTGGCAAACAACTGATATAGAAGCATTAACTAATACTCTACTTTATTTAGCATCGGGTTTCAGATTATCACGCTCCACCGGGAATATACCCGTTGGATGAAGGATCCTATATTTTGTGAGACGTTCGTTGGATTCAAAACCGGTGCCCTCCAGAATATGAGTTTCGTTCTCGATATGTATGAAGGTATCGGAATAAAGTCTCGCCCTTCTCTGATCCCAAAACACCCTTTCGGAGAGAAAAAGATCTTTTGGAGCCTTAGTCATCTCCACATTCCCTTCCAACCTCCAAAGTTTCTGTACTTTAAAGAATCTTGCTGAATCCGCAGCCACTGTTGCGATCACATTAAAAGCCGGATCATACTTCTGGAGATAAAGACCTTCAGGGAAAAGCCAGTAAGGGGTGTCTACCTCATCATAGACATACCAAACAGGAGCCACAATCTTATATTGTGTCACCCCCGAATCTGATATCAGAGTGGAAATGTTATGGGTCACCATCGAAGGCATACGCGTGGGATCAAGATTCCGTGAGATATCCACTTTTGTCTCTTGAGTACAGCTTCCGGCAGCAATAGCCAGACCCACTGCAATTGCCATCGACAGTCCGGTCTTTCTCATCTTAAGGTATTATCTAATCTTACGCTGGAAGAACCAAAGTTCGTTCACGTTTATACCAAGTGTGATATTGAGGTAGTTCTCAGTGAGAAGAGGATTGGGATGTGCAGCTCTGTGCTTCCATTCAACACCAAGGTTCACCATCGTTTTTCCTTCCGGAGTATTAAATCCGAAACCAGCGGTAACTCCATACTCTCTTACCCGATTTCCTTGAATACTAATGTAGTCTCGCGTAGCATATGCTCCCAAACGGTAAGACATCCTTTCAAGATAGTTACCTCTGATTCTCGGCACAAACTCACCGCCAACGGCAACTTTTGCACGATTACAGAATTTCATTCCCTGAAACACCATGTTGTCAGGTTTGCCTGTTTCGTAAAGCGCTGAATATTTAGCTTTCGACCATTGCTGAAAAGTTACGTCCGCTTCCACCATCCATCTTGAATTACGCTCATGAGAATAAGAAATTCCGGCGCCAATAGACATTGGAGTGTAGTAATTACCACCTATTTTCATACTGGCAATTGTATCTGCTTCGCTTTCGCGGCTTGTTTCCTGAATTGTAGCCCATGTTTCACCGTGAAGTGATTTTTTCGGAGCAAAGGTTACACCCGCCGTGATTCTCTCTGTACGTGAAAGACGCGCCGTATATTGAAGTCCGAAATTAATATCCCAGTCACGTATCTGCATTACGTGTTCAAATAGAGTCTGCCCTGAAGTGCTGGGGGTGGAGAAAACATCATTTACTATGCTACCGAACGAATAGGCAACATTCACACCCAAAGAAAATCCGGCATATTTGCCGGCTACACCGAGATATGCCTGGTTTATACCTCCGGAACCCTGATTTTCCATAGCTCCGTGAGTAACATCCTTACCAAAAGCATATCCTACCGATGAATAAGGAAGCATACCGATGGAAGCTCCCATAAACTTACATAGAGGGAACTGCATGGTGACATAATCGAGACCACCGCCAGTGGAACGTTCTTTCATATCTCCTTCCTTTTGCCAAAGCAAAGAGAGGTCTGCACCTATGTCAAAAAGGAATGTTAGCGAGTCGATTGATGCATAAGACGCAGGATTCATCACATTGATCTGCCTGCCCGAATTCATTGCATACCCCACTGATCCCATCTGGCGCTGCATGGAGGTTGCCCGGTCACCGAGGATTCCATAACCATACATTGAATATGGAGTGGTGACGTTCTGTGCATGTGCGCCAAACATAGCTGTCAGCACTAACAATACAAAAAGTTTTATCTTGTTCATTACGGTCGGTTTAGTCTTTTAATTTCTTTTTGTCTATATGTGATCCGGAGCCAGATCTGCCACCCCGGGAATTATATATAAAAATTTCCACCAGTCCCCTACCCACCAAATTATTATCTATAGTGACAGGAATACCTCTTGCTGTGAGAAGCGGAGCTATGACAGTGCTGTCGCTACCGGTGAGTATTACTTTCTCTATACCATATAGTTCTTTCCCTCTCAGGTAGGCATCGGCTATCTCGCTTACCATTCCGCCAACAACACCACTTCTTATCGCGGATGCCGTGTCGTTTCCGAACGCAAGGAGTTCCCCTTCTTCAGTGACAAGGGGTAGTTGCTGGGTTTCATAGCGTAGACTCTTGAAACGCAACCGCATACCGGGAGCTATGTTCCCCCCCATAAAATTTCCGTCTCTATCAACAATATCAATTGTCACTGCAGTACCGGCATCTACCACCAACACTCCTTTGCCCGGGAAAAGCACCCCTGCTCCCACGGCAGCTGCCACTCTGTCACTTCCCAAAGTAGACCGGCTACCGTAATATATCTCGATCGGAAGTTCCGTCTGTGGAGTCAGCACCAGAAGGCTGCCATCTACGAGTCTGCGAAGGGTTTCAAGGAACTTGGCATCTGTATGACACACACTGCAATAAGCACACCCATCTATCTCTCCATCCTCAAGAATAGGAAGAAGAGACTCTATGGTGAGGGTGCCAACCCGCAGCGACTTCACTACTTCTCCTTCTTCCCATAGAGAGGACTTTGCAGATGAATTGCCTTGGTCAATGGTGAGTATCCTTGTCAGTTTCTCTTGCCCCATCACTGTTTTTTTGATTCTTTCTTACTTTGTGAGACAATAAGCCATGAAGCGATAACCTGTATCAGGGCACCTGCAAGGGTAAACATGATTGTGTCACGCATGACAGCAAGCACTCCTGCATACAATCCAAGATGTGTCTCCTGATAAAACCAAAACGCACCACCGATAAGGAAAGCTGCGCCTGCCCAAAATTCCATGCGGCGAAGACGTTTGAGTCGGGTGGAGTCCGCAGGGTCATTTACGTTCACAACCCGAGCCACTATATATATAAGGGCGCCGGCGCTATACACCCATTTAAATTTCTGCAGAAACATCAGGTCTGCCGGATTTGCGAAGGGAGCGATTAACGCCACGCATATAAGGAGGAGTCCGAAAGTGGCGGTTGCCTCCACTCGTTTACGCAACTTTTCCCGATTTCCGGATATAATTTTGAAAGCCATCTGTCAAATAAAAAGTTTAACCTTCAGTAGAAGCACTACTTCAACAGGTAGACATCTTCCGTGGGACGCTGCATGTGAAACTTCTCACGTGCCATGTGCTCGAGATCGGCAGTGCCATGTATCAGGGATTCCCGTTGGTTGCGATAATAGGCTGCTGAATCCCGGCATTCTTCAATTGCCTGTTTCAAGGAATTGATCTCACGGTCATACTGTACGTTGAGGGAGATGGATGTATCTTCGTTAAACAACAACACCATCACCACCAGCGTACATATGGCAATGAGAGGCAGATGCGATCTGCGTCTGATCCAAAAGTTTGCTCTTTTTATGGTTTTGCCCACTTAAATAATATTAGTCTTACCTATTTTTTCGACTGTCTCCGCAAAATTAATGATAATATACCATTCAACCGCAAAACTGACTTCGATTTTTATAATTTTAACGTCTTTTACCCAATTTAGACCCTGATACATATAAAAATCAACCTCTTGTTTTTAGATAAGTCGGAACCTGACTTTTATTTGTCATGGCAATTCATAATTATATATGGCAATATTCAAAGGGTTGCTTTTGCATAACCAAGAAGATTGACATAATTGGTTTTTTAGATAAGAATATTTTTATTGCCAAAGCTAACTCCTAATATTATCAATAATTTACAGTATCGTTAAACAATTTTAACACTTAATTCTTATCCTTTTTTTTAATCGATCTGTTATACTTACATAAAACGATTCACAAGCGATTGTAATAGATCGCAGATAACACTAAAAACTACACAACGATGGCAGATTCAGTATCATTCAAAGAAAGACTTCTTGGGTTACAAGGTAACCTTCTTAGTTTCGCTTATCAGCTTACCACAAGTCGCGAAACAGCACAGGACCTCGTTCAGGACACTACTCTTAAAGTGCTTGACAACGAAGCCAAGTATGTTGACAATGTTAACTTCAAGGGATGGGTATTCACCATCATGAGGAACATTTTCATCAACAACTATCGTCGTCAGGTAAGAAGCGCTACAGTGGTTGATACTACTGAAGATCTCTACCATCTGAATCTTTCTCAGGAATCAGGATTATCCACTCCCGAAGGAAGTTTCGCAGCAAAGGAGATTTCAGAGGCTATCAAAAACTTTACAGATGAATATCGCGTGCCTTTCTCAATGTATATTGCAGGCTACAAATACAATGAGATCGCCGATAAGATGGGTCTTCCCCTCGGCACAGTGAAGAGCCGCATCTTCTTCGCACGCAAACGCCTCCAGGCTCTCCTGAAAGACTACAGATAATCGTGTCCGGAATCGGGGCATGAATGTCAGATTGACTTTCAGATCAAACCGCCGCTGCACCAACCTGCCATCGGATCACAACGACGGAAATCAAAAAAGATATAAAAGGTAATACACCTTAATATAAAAATACCAAAATTCATTTAATCAAGCTAATGAGGTTCCCTTAAACAGGGAGCCTCAAATATTATATGACTCATCGTATGCATATGGCTCCCGGTTAGTAGCTTGATATGCGGTGAGGAAAAGTAGTCAATATTTCTAACTTTTTCATCTTTTTTACCATAGGCAATAGGGGTAATCATCTCAACTTGTATCTTATTTGCAGAAGTGAATAAGTTTGGTTAACTTTGCAGTTAAATACGTCACCTCAGCCTTTTAGGAGAAAGGTGATGAATTGCAAAATCAGCATCTCTGAATATCAATGCAACTTGCATATACATTATACAATTGCGCGGTCAAAGGGATTTTTGCCACATTAAGACAATCCCGTGCCCTGGCAAGAAAAACCGGCAAACGCCAACCCCGGACAAAACTCGACCGTTTTATCCAACTTCAGCATACATGGCAAAAGAAACTTGCCGGTATGCCTTCTGTTGTGCCCGCGCAAAAAACAATTTGGTTTCATGCAAGTTCTCTGGGAGAATATCAGATTGCGCGTCCTGTAATTACACTCCTTAAAAAAACCGGTAATTACAGAGTTATCTTCACTTTTTTTTCATCAACGCCAATTGATGCTTTGAAAGGGAGTGAACACACCCCTACTTCTCCCGATTTTATCCTTCCCCTCCCACTCGATACTAAGGAAAATGCGGAAAAATTTATTGACAGTATAAAGCCGGATCTTGCCATATTCATGGTTTCGGAATTCTGGCCCAATTTTCTTACTGTCTTAAAACGCAAACAGGTTCCCACACTCCTCTACTCGGGACTTTTCAGAGACAAATCACCGAATTCTCTACGTTCAAGATTTAGAAATTCGATGGTTAGGAAATTCGATAAAGTGGCAGTACACGACAATACCTCCCTCGAATATCTTAACCGGATCGGTTATAAGAATGCTTCCAAAGTGGCAGACCCTCTGTTTGACAATGCACTGGCAAAGAAGAAAGAGGAGTATAAAAAGGAAACCCTTAAAAAATTTTGCGAAAAGGCTAAGGGGAAAATACTAGTGGCTGGAAGCATACATATTGACAGAGATCTTGAACTGATTGCGGCAATAGCAGAAAAATATCCTGACACAAAACTTATAATAGTGCCTCATGAAATTACTCCTCAGGGCTTGACAAGGATATTTGCCGCCATGCCGGGTAAAACAGTGCTGTATTCTGAAAGTAAAAATATAACAGGCTGGGAAAGTGTACAATGTCTCATTGTAGACTTCATAGGTGCACTTGCCAAAATCTATCGATATGGAGATGCAGCATATGTAGGGGGTGGATTTACACCTCTTCTCCACAGCGTGATAGAACCTCTTGTTTATGGCATTCCCGTGGCATTCGGGCCAAAAACAGGAAGGAAATATATCACAGCAGTAATGCAAAAGGAAGGGATAGGAACGATTGTGACCGACCCGGCAGATATATGTCGCTGGTGGGAAGAGATTATCACAGGCGCTACAGACCTGAAACTGATTCAAAAAAAAGCCGTATCCCTGTGTGAGTGCAACAGAGGTGGGGCTGAAACAGCGGTGCACCTTATTACCAAAATGATTCAACCGTGAGCAGCTATCCGTTTAAATATGAGGTGGCAGACAAAGGTCTGTCAATGCTTGCATCGCTCCCGATGGGAGCATTATACCTCTTGGTGTCTCCGGTGAGATTTGTTCTCCACCGTGTGATGGGGTATAGAAAAAAGGTGATCCGGAAAAATCTCATAAACTCATTTCCCGAAAAATCTCCTTCAGAAATAAAAAAAATAGAGAAAGGCTTCTATCATCATCTTTGCGACTGTATAGTGGAAGCCATCAAGCTTCGCCATATTTCAGACAAAGAACTTGCCGAAAGAATGGTGATCACCAATCCGGAAATGGTTGAAAACTCTTTGGCAGCCGGCGTACCGGTTGTGCTGATGCTTGGGCATATCGGCAACTGGGAATGGGTTCCCGAGCTTACGATGTCGGTAAAAACCCGTACTCCGTTCGGAGAAATCTACCGCAAAATGCACGACCAATACTGGGGAGAGATTATACATAACCTGCGCGACAGGTGGGACAATGTAACCCAGATTCCTCAGGATGATGCAGTGAAAACTATTTTCCGCTGGAATCGCGATGGAGCATGGATTGTCGGCTTTCTTGCCGACCAACGCCCAAACGGCAAGAATCTTAATCACTGGATGACTTTTTTAAATCAGGATACACCGGTGGCGGTAGGAGCCGAACAGATCGGAAAGCACACTAAGGCAAAATTCATTTATGCCGATGTAGAAAGGAAGTCAAGAGGGCATTATACTCTTACTTACAAAGAAATAATTCCAGACCCCAACTCTACTTCGCCCTATCCCGTAATGGAAGAATATCTCAAAATGCTTGAGACTACAATAAAAAGAAATCCATCCATCTGGTTATGGTCGCACAACAGGTGGAAATACAAACATCCCGATAAGAAAAACTAATAAACATATCTGTTCAAATGAAAATTATCTGTGTAATTCCGGCACGTGCCGAATCAACACGTTTCTTTGAGAAACCCCTTGCCAAGATCCTTGGCAAACCAATGATACAATGGGTCTGGGAACACTGCATGGATGTTCCTGAATTTGCAGAAGTATACGTAGCTACGGATAGTGAAAAGATCAAAGATACAGTAGAAAGTTTCGGAGGTAAGGTTATCATGACTTCTCCCGACCACGATACTGCGACCGAACGGCTATGGGAAGTTTCCCATAAAGTTGAGGCAGACCTCTATGTAATGGTAAACGGCGACGAGCCGCTCCTCACTCGCGAGGCAATAATACAGTGCATACCCGCTGAAATTAAAGAAGGCGAACTCTACGTTTCCAATCTTATGACCGATTTCAGCAATCCGGTGGAAGTGGTGGATGCCACAAATCTGAAAATCGTGACTGACGCCCACGATAGATGTCTCTTCATCTCACGCAGCCCTATCCCATATCCCAAAGGAAACATGGACTATGTGTATCACAAATTCGTAGGTGTGGGTGCGTTCAACCGTAAGGCACTTGAATTCTACCACTCTACACCAAGAGGACCGATCGAAAAGATAGAAGAAAACGATTCTTTCCGTTTTATCGAAAACGGTGTACCTATCTATTACTATAACTGTCACTGCAAAAGTCTGAGCGTTGACAACCGTAAGGATATAGCCGGAGTTGAAAGCTATCTGAAAGCACAGAAAGATTAAATCACGATGGCAAACTAAAACCTCTTTCTGTGGAGGCTCCCGGAGGTTTTATCCAAGCTTTCCCGGATTTCCAAAATTTTATCCCCATGAATCGAATTACTGACGATATATCCGGTAAGAAGCGCATCCTTGTGGTGCGCTTCTCAGCATTGGGCGATGTGGCTATGACCCTACCCGTTGTCTATTCTCTTGCCAAACAGTATCCGGACCTCACCATCGATTACGTGACTTCTCCATTTTTCGCAAGGCTGTTTGTAAATGCCCCTGAAAACCTCAAAGTTCACGGCATAGATCTAAAAAAGTATAAGGGGATTAAAGGTACAATGAATCTATTGAACCTCCTTTCTGCCTTGAAACCCGATCATGTGGCAGACCTACACAACGTGCTCAGATCATGGATTATCGATTCTTGGTTCAGAATGAAAGGAGTAAAAGTCGTCATGGTAGACAAAATGCGTTCGGCGCGGAAGGCAGTTCTCAAAGAGGGAAAACCACAGGAATCATTCTTTAACAGATATGCCCACGTGTTTTCTGAACTGGGTTTCCCGGTTGACATGGATTTCACAACAATATTCAGCGATGGGATTCCGGAGGCACCTGTCACAATAAAGAGGCCGGCAGTAGGAATAGCTCCCTTTGCAAGGTATGCCAACAAGACATATCCAATTGATCTTATGGAAGAGGTTGTCAGGAATCTTGTGGCAAAGGATATTTCGGTCTATCTTTTTGGAGGCAGAGGTAATGAAGCCGAATGTCTTAATAAAATTGCAGAGAAAAATAAGAGATGTATTTCCGTAGCAGGAAAGTTTTCCATAGAAGAGGAACTTGCGCTTATGGCACAAATGGATGTGATGGTAAGTATGGACTCCGCCAATCATCATCTTGCCTCTCTTTCAGGAACTCCGGTTGTAAGCATCTGGGGAAGTACCACACCGGCATGTGGATTCATGGGCTACCGTCAAAATCCCGATAACGCCCTGTGTCTGGATCTTGATTGCCAGCCTTGTTCCATTGCAGGCAAACCGGATTGTCCGCGAAATAACATGGAATGTCTGAAATCCCTGTCTCCTCAATCTGTCTCACAAAAGATCATATCTCTTCTGAAGAAATGAATATCGTTGTCTTTCCTCTCTTTATTATTGCCTTGTGGATTTGGGCTTCATTATTCTTCTGGCTCATTCAGAAGCCGGTTTTCAGTGTTGTTAACCTCAAATCATCCTCCCAAAAACCTCTTTTCACTGATATTGTCAAGATCTACCGCAAAGGTGCCGTAAGTGACTTCATAATCGCCTCATATCTTTCGGCGGTGCCAATCATCGCGGGATATATAGGGATTGTGGTCCCTTCCTTTAACATCAATTGGATAATGATCCCGTATGCTCTGATCATAGGAATTGCCATAGGTCTCATTACGGTTGGAGATACCGCACTTTATGGATTTTGGCAATCAAAAATAGATGCTTCTGTTTTTGCATATCTCCGCCATCCGAAAGGAGCTTTCGCGAGTGTGTCCGGACTATACCTTACCACAGCCTGTATTTTTGTCATTATTGTGGCAGCTGTTTTTGCAGCCGGATGGATAATTATCAGTGAAGTGTTTAGAAATCTCTACCCATCCACTCCCCTCTCTCCATGGGGAATAGTTTTGGAATCTTTTATCGCAATTACTTTGGTAGGAATAGCCTTTCTAATCATACGTGGACTAAAAATACGGCCGAACAATCCGAGTGTAGTTTACTTTAGTCCTGTGGCATACTTCAATCACTGGGCACTGAATCCGGCTTACAACCTTATATACTCTCTTGGCACCCGCAATGAATTTAAAGGGAAATTCCAATCTTTTGATGAGTCGGAATGTAAGAAGATTTTTACACCCCTATATCCCACTGAAGGCATCACACAAAAAAAGTTGCTGAAGACGGATAATCCTAATATCCTTGTAATTGTCTGGGAGAGTTTCGGAGCGCGTTTTTGCGAAAAACTGGGAGGTAAACCTGATGTGACCCCTTATTTCAATAAATTATGTGACGAAGGTATTTTATTTTCAGACTGCCGTTCAAGTTCTTTCAGAACCGACAGAGCGTTGCCTGCTATTTTTTGTGGACTTCCGGCTCAGCCAACCACCAGTATAATACGCTACACACGCAAACTTGCCAATCTTCCGGCGTTCCCGGCAGATCTGAGAGAAAAAGGCTACGACACAATGGCTGTTCATGGAGGAGATCTAACAATCATGCATAAATCGGATTTCTATCTGTCTTCAGGTCATTCCCGTCTTGTGTCACAAAAAGATTTTCCTTCTGATTGCGCCAGTGGGAAATGGGGGGTTCACGACGGAGAAGTGATGGATTATATCTATGATGAGGTCATGAAACGCACAAATGCCAAGCAACCTTGGCTGATCACCGTTCAGACTTTAAGTTCTCATGAACCATTCAAAGTGCCATATTCTCGACTTGAAAACGAGGAAGACAACTCCATGGCATACACGGATGCCTCCATAGGTTCTCTTATCGACAAACTTAAAAATACTCCGGAATGGGACAATCTTCTTATTGTCATTGTAGCTGACCACGGTCTTAATAACGGAGATCCCTCAGTCACACGCGATAACTATTCTCACATTCCCTTGTTATGGACCGGGGGTGCCATTAAGTCACCGGAGAAGATTAACACCCTAATGAATCAGACAGACATCGCGGCTACTCTTCTCGGACAATTAAATATGCCTCATTCTCATTTCCCATTCAGCAGGGATATATTTGCCGATAGCTATAAAGTTCCATCCGCATTCCATTCTTATATCAATGGATTCCTGTTTTCTGATGAGACCGGATCCACGGATTACGACACTTTGGCAGGTAAGCCGGTTCCTCCTACCTCAAACGCCGCTCGCGAGAAAAAGGGACTCGCCGTCCTGCAGACTCTGTATGAATACTTAGACAAGTTATGAAGAAATCCAGCCCAGCATTTATTAAAAATACCCTGATAAGACTTCTCATAAACCTTATTTGGGTATACATCATATATTTTATTTGTCGCATAGCCTTTATATGCGATAATTTCCACTCCCTTAACCTTAACTTAACTTGCAAATCCATATCCACGCTTTTGCTCGGTGGACTGCATTTTGACACTTCAGCAATATGCTACACAAATATTGCTTTTATTCTGCTATATGCCGCCACCGTATTTTTTAGAAATATACCATTGTGGTATAACCGTATACTAAAATGGATATACGTTGGTATAAATATGATATGTGTCATTATTAATCTTGCGGACACCGTATTTTTTTCGTTTAGACTTCAACGTACCACAGCTGCCATTTTTACTGAATTCAAGGGAGAGGGTAATATTCTTGATATAGTGGGCAGAGAAACACTGTTCCATTGGTATTTTATAATCCTGGCAATTATAATTGCAGTGGGTCTCATAAAATTATACCTTCCACCCGTTCTTACACGCGCCCACACCTTAAAAAGTATCATCCTTTATGGGGTCTGTCTGTGTGTTATAGGAGTTGCTTGCGTGTCCGGAATGCGCGGTTCATGGATCTTCGGAGCCTCCACACGACCGATATCTATTAACTATGCCTTTCATTATACTGCCTCACCTACCGAGACAGGGGTTGTACTCAACACTCCTTTCTCAATTCTCCGTACTATCGGTAGAACCACAATGCCCACTCCTTCATATTTTGCATCGGAAGAAGAACTTGACAAAATTTATTCACCCGTTCATGTACCCTCGGATACGGTAAGTCCGAAAATGAAGAATGTGGTTATCCTCATTATGGAAAGCTTCTCAAAAGAATTTATCGGTAAATTTAATCCGGAACTCGACAATGGCACCTATAAAGGTTACACACCACATCTGGATAATTTGATAGACAGTTGCCTATGGTATGATGAGATGATTGCCAATACATTCTACAGCATAGACGCCCCTCCGGCAATTCTTGCTTCCATTCCGCGTGCCGATGCACCATTTGTAGTCTCACCTCATTCTGTCAACCATATTTCATCAATAGC
Organism: uncultured Sangeribacter sp.; assembly: GCA_964640365.1. GTDB lineage: Bacteria > Bacteroidota > Bacteroidia > Bacteroidales > Muribaculaceae > Lepagella. Next base: position 14,174 of record CAZXHO010000006.1, read on the forward strand.
CGGCGAACTGAAGAATCTCGGTTATACCTCTGCATTTTTCCATGGGGCGGATAACTCCTCTTTGGGTATAAGTGCATTCACCCGTCAGGCAGGCTTCGACAAATATTTCGGGCGTAATGAGTTTATTACAGATCCACGCTTTGGGGGAGAAAAAGAATTTGACGGCACATGGGGGATATGGGATGAACCGTTCCTACAATTCTTCTGTGCCGAATTGAGCGATCTCCCACAGCCTTTCCTTGCATCGGTGTTCACCCTCTCTTCTCACCATCCTTTCAAAGTACCCGAAAAATATAAAGACGTATTTACAGATGAAGGTATTTTTGAACTTCACAAAGCTGTCAAGTATTCCGATTACGCATTGTACCGTTTCTTTGAAGAAGCCAGGAAACAACCTTGGTTTTATAATACCATATTTGTGATTTCATCGGATCATACAAGCAGTAAGCGAACCCATGACAAATATAAGAATGAGATGGGTAACTTCAGGATTCCTATTCTTATATACGACCCTTCAGGAGAATTGCCACGCGGCAGACAACCCGGAATCATACAACAGATCGACATAATGCCCACATTGCTGAATTATCTCGGCTACAACCGTCCTTATATTGCTTTCGGAAAGGATATGTTCAATACTGATCCGGAAGATACATGGGCGATCAACTGGAACGATATCCCTACATATATCAAAGGACAATACCTGATGAAGCTTATGGATGGGAACATCAGCCTGTATGATTACACTAAAGATCCGGAATGCAACGAAAATCTTTATGGCAAAGGGATTCCCGAAGAAAAAGATATGGAACTCCGGCTTAAAGCATTCGTGCAATCTTATCTTGAACGAATGAACACCGATAATGTTTCAATAAAATAAGAATTTTGCTAATATTACGTTATCTAAGCAGTTTATAATACATTATCTTATCCAAGGCTCATGACCCCGGATCTAAATTTATCTTCTATAGCTTTCGATGCAAAACGTGCCGTACTTAATTATTCCGGTCTCGGCAACTATTCACGTCTTGTATTAGAGCTGATTTCCCAAAAATTCCCTAAAACTGAATTACGTCTTTACACGCCAAAGATTAAGGAAAATTCACTTCTTTCCCCTCTCCTCAAAAATCCGGAAATCAAGATTTATACTCCTGATAGCCGGTCCGGAAAACTTTTCGGCAGTTTCTGGAGATCAAGGGGTATGACTCGCCAGCTTATGCGTGAACGTCCACAGCTCTATCACGGGCTCTCTAATCTTGTGCCGGCAGGACTTGATAAAACGGGAATACCAAGCGTTGTAACCATTCATGATCTTATTTTTATTCCCCATCCGGAATTCTATCATCGAATGGACGCGGAAATCTACAAGCATAACTTTAAAAGGTCTGCCCTGACAGCAGACCGCATAATGGCAATAAGCGAATGTACCAAAAGGGATCTTATACATTATTATAATATTCCGGAAGAAAAAATTGATGTCGTCTATCAAGGGTGTGATAATCCCTTCTACATACCTGTTTCGTCAGAAAAAATGGAGGAGGTAAAAAAACGTTATAATCTTCCGGAAAGGTACATAATCGGTATAGGTACTATAGAAAAGAGGAAAAACCAACTTCTTACGCTCAAAGCGCTGCAAAATCTTCCTTCTGATGTGAGCCTTATATTAGTGGGGAGGTATACCGACTATGTGAAAGACATCATAAAAGAGGCTAACCGGCTTAATCTGACAAAGAGACTGCAGATTATCCATGGGGCAGATTTTAAAGACTTTCCGGCTCTTTATGCCGGTGCAGTATTTTCCTCTTATCCGTCCCGATACGAAGGTTTCGGCATACCTGTTATTGAATCTTTAGCTGCCGGCACACCTGTTGTTGCGGCAACCGGCTCATGTCTTGAAGAAGCGGGTGGACCCGGTGGAATTTATGTAGATCCGGATTCTGTGGAAGAATTCACGGAGACGGCAAAAGTTCTTCTTGAAGACAATACACTGCGTCAAAGAATGATTGATCAGGGCAGAAATTACATAACCCGATTCTCTCCTGATAATTTCACTAAGGGTCTTGTAGAATCATATTCCAAAACACTTCATGGCTGATATGAAAGAAAAATCTATATCCCCATTCTCTATATTCATTCCTACATGGAACAATTTGGAGATGCTTAAACTTTGCATTGAAAGCATTGAAAAAAATTCAGCCGTGAAGCATGAAATTCTTATTCATGTGAACGACGGTTCGGACGGCACTCTTGAATGGGTAAAAGAAAAGGGTTACAAACACACCCATTCAGAAGAGAACATAGGAGTATGCTGGGCCATGAACTCTCTTCGTCCCCTGATGACTACAGAGCATCTCATGTTTATAAATGATGATATGTACATGTGTCCGGGATGGGATACTGCATTATTCAACGAAATAGAGAAAATCGGACATAACAAATACTTCCTTGCATCTTCAACAATTCAGAGGAAAGGTCATAAATACAGACCGACTACCGTATTGGAACATGATTTCGGGAAGGATTGCAAAACTTTTAAGGAAAAGGAGCTGCTTGACTTATTGCCTGACTTACATATTCCCGACACTAAAGGATGTGTTTGGCCACCAAATCTGGTTCATAGAGACATGTGGGATTTAGTGGGAGGATATAGCGTAGAATATTCTCCGGGAATGGGTTCGGATCCGGATTTCGCTGCAAAAATGTGGATAGCAGGAGTAAGATATTTTAAAACCTCAGGGAAAAGTATCTGCTATCATTTCATGAGTGTTTCCGTTAGTAAGATAATGAAAAATCGGGGCGAGATACAATTCTTACGCAAATGGGGCCTGACAGTTCGCGCTTTCCTTAAAAAAATCCTTCAAGTAGACCGCCCGTTTGAAGAGCCGGAAACCAACGCAGCAATCCCTTCTTATAAAATAGAACATCTAAGAAGTGCCCTGAAAAAATATCTTACCATTTTCAAAAATCCTAAGACTAAACAGTTATAATCTCTCCTCTCCTCCGAAGATTTCATTGATCCATAAACTCAATTCTTTACCTCTCGTATATTCTTTCAAGGATGCCTTTTAAAGGCTTGGATACCGACTTATATACTGAATTTATCTCTTCTTTACCTATCATCGGATGGTATAAATTCCGTTCACTGCTCAGGGACTTCCTTATGGAAGCTCATGCGGTTTTGATTCAAACGCTCTGTATAGTCCTGAAGAAGTGCTTGGCCTTTCATCAATAACACCTTGGAGAGACTGTCGGGAGATTCCAGAGGATGTTCGAAAAATGCATCAGCTGTGGGATCATAGGCAGATTCTATCTTCGTAGCTGCAGGATCAGTATAAATTGCCCTCTGGGAATCGATAAGCAGATATCCGCCACCATCGCCCCTATATAGCCCGAACAATCGGGAAGGATCCCCGAGTGCGTTGTTACCTAACGATACAAACGGCTTGTCATAGCCAGTGAGCGCAAGTAATGTAGGAGCAATATCAATTTGGGAAACAGTTCTGTCATCATAAATTTTTGCCGGCAGACTGCCATCGGGTGTATAAATAATGAAAGGAATACGATTGCGGATATAATCGCGTCCATAAGGAGTAGAACTGAAGTCACGGTTACCGTGGTCAGCGGTAATTATAAAGGTAGTGTTGGAATACCATTTTTCTCTCCGCGCCAATTCAAAAAATCTCCTTAAAGCCACATCAGTATACTCCAATCCTCTTTCCGGAGAGGCCTCAGAATGACGGAAGGAGGAGGTGTCATATCCTTTCGGCAAAGCAAAAGGACCGTGAGCACTTATCGTAAACCATGTTGCAAGAAAAGGCTCTGAAAATTTAGAAATATCCTGCACTACATACTCAGCCATAGGAACATCAAAAATTCCCCATTCTCCATCAAAATCCTCATCTTTACCATAACTATGACGGTCGCGCACATGTTTATATCCCATAGCTCGGGCAGTCTGGTCGATTGTAAACGATCCGGGATTAACCCCATAGTAAAAAGCTGTTTCCCAGCCTTCATCCCCCAACAGGCGTGCCGGTGCATCTACCACATTATCATTGTAAGGAGACAACATATAATAAAATGAATCAAATGCCGGGAATCCACCTGTCAGACCAGTAAAACCTCCTATACTGGTTCTTCCTGTGGCAATCACATTCATCACCACTGTCGATTGAGAAGCAATGGAATCGAGGAAGGGCATTAGTCCGGTTGGCTGCGACTTATGACCGCAGGTGAGATAATCCACCCATTCTGCTCCACCACTCTCAATTATGATGGTGACTATATTTCTCTTGTTTAATTTAATGCTATCGGATGGCAAATGCACTGAATTCCTCATCCGGTTCAACTCTTCCGCTGTAAAGAAAGATAAAACCGGTTCGATATTACTTTTTTTCGCAGACATGGTGCGCAACAGACAGAACGGTGAGTTCAAGATAACATTTATCTGAGGAGCTTTCCGAATACCTATTGACGCATCAGCCAAGCTAAGTGGTGGACTTTTTTCAAAACTAATTCTTCCTCTTATACTGTATACAAAAATCAAGCCGGCAAGAAGTAGAATCATCCACCTGACGACTATTCCGGGTCTTTGGGCTTCATTGATAATTACCCTCCTCGACAACCATATCATCAATGCTATGACAGCTATACCAAGAATCACTACCCACCAATACTGAACTAAATATCCCAGAAAAATAGTTCCGATGCCGCTGTCGGTAGCAATCAGTGAAATATTGCTCCACCTTAACCTTGTGCCTGTGAAATTATAATATGGCGTGTCCCCTATGTTTATCGCAAGCATAAGAGAATTACATACATAATAAATCCAATTAGTAAATTTTAGCCATTTGAGGTTGAATTGGAAAGGTAATGGCAGAACGCGTAAGGTAAGAAAAATAATATTAAAATATGCCACTGCACAAAGATCAAAGCGTACACCATAAAAGCTCAGGCGCATGCTCTCTGAAAATGAATCTACCTCTATGACACCGGCATTGTAGATTATAAAGAAAAATCTTGTGAGCCATAGAGACAAGAATGCCACTGCAAGCTGATAAAGAGTGGCATAATAGATATTTGTACGGAAGGAAAACAATCTATCGGTTTTCATCCCCGGAATATAATAAATTATGGATCAATAACTACTTCAAAAGATCAGGGCGCAAGCGCATAGTGCGTTCAAGGCTCTGTTCATGACGCCATTCGGCAATTTTAGCCTCGTGTCCGGAAAGAAGTATTTCCGGCACTTTCCATCCATTATAGTCTGCAGGCCGAGTATAAATAGGGGGTGCCAACAGATTATCCTGAAAAGAATCTGAAAGGGCAGACTGTTCATCGCCTATTGCCCCCGGTATAAGGCGCACTATTGCGTCTGTCATAACCAGAGCCGGTAATTCTCCACCCGTCAGGACATAATCTCCGATCGAAATTTCTTTAGTCACAAGATGTTCTCGAATCCGATAATCCACTCCCTTATAATGGCCGCAAAGAATTATCAGATTCTCTGCCATAGACAAACTGTTAGCCATCTTCTGATTGAAAGTCTCGCCATCAGGTGACGTGAAGATTACATCATCATAGTCCCGTTGTAACTTCAAGGCATTGATACAAGCCTCAACCGGTTGCACCTTCATCACCATTCCGGCCTCACCCCCAAAGGGATAATCATCCACCTTCCTATGGCGGTCTCTGGTATAATCCCGGAGATTATGGACTACGATCTCCGCAAGTCCGCTTTCCTGTGCACGTTTCAGAATGGAACATCCCAGGGGGGACTCAAACATCTCAGGTAAGACAGTAAGAATATCTATTCTCATACTCTATAAGGCTTAATCGGGATAAATGTCATTTTATTTTAGCAAGCTCATAGGTCTTCTCCCTCAGATATTTTCCCAAAGCCTCCGCATCACCTTTAAATTCGGCTTGTTTATCCGGCATTATGGGTTCTCCGATAGAAATATGCATCTCCTTGTTACGCTTATGCTCCAATTCTCTTGGAAGCAAAAGGGATCTCATAGGCCAGCAGATATGGCCCATCAGATTGAATAGCCATCTATTATTGCCATGGAAATAAATTGGGATAACAGGGACTTTCGATTTCGCAATAATTTGAAGCACTGCCGGTTGCCACTCTCTATCCACAAGGAAATTATGTCGGTTGGATTTACTCATGGCTCCTGCGGGGAAAAAGCCTACCGGCTGTCCATCTTTAAGCTGTTTCATTGCCTCACGAATTCCGTGAACCGATACTTTTCTCTTTTCAGTGTCGGCTGATGCTGACTGATCCACAAGAATAAAATTCGGTCTCATGGCAGTAATCTTGCCAAGCATCATGTTTACCATCACCTTGTAACGTGGGCGATAGCGCGTCACAAGAGCAATCAGTGCAATACC
>CAZXHO010000006.1:20579-21242 GCA_964640365.1 uncultured Sangeribacter sp.
ATCCAAAAGGATGATTGCTGACCGTAATATATGCACCCTCTTTAAATCGTGCAAGTATCTCTTCATTGTCAACGCGCAATGGAACGTTGAATTCCTCTTCAAGCAATCGGTTGGGAAACTCCGGGCCCGGTGTATCACAATAATTAGAGTGAATTTTATTCACCTTATCAAACTTGAAGAAATGAAGAATACCGTTTACTATCTTTTTATGGCCATCGAGCGCAGGTACCATCTTACGAATGTCATCATAGTTCAATACATCCGGACGAACCTCAAGATCCTTATATTCTTCTTTAAGCTGTTCCAGCTCATTCCTTACATTTGTTTCCATGACACTTTATTATGAGAATGACCCCTCCGGAAGTATCCGCTTAAGTTTCCCGGGACGGCACTAATGCAAAATTACAAAAATATTCAGAGAGTGCAAAAATAAGAATTCAATTGCAATTCAGTTGTAAAACGTATCTGTGGAAATAAAGAATTATATTCGGGTTTAGAATTCGTGACACGATATTTAAAGCATGTGCAGACTGAAAAAAGGGGGACACACATTCCTGCGCGTCCCCTTTGAAATCTGTCTGAAATTACGATATAGGTTAGTCTATAGCCTCCTGACTTCGTCACTCAAAAAATATTAATTTTATAATTGTCTAATAGATAGAT
>CAZXHO010000007.1:0-21211 GCA_964640365.1 uncultured Sangeribacter sp.
TAGAAGAGGACTGCCTCGAGACAGCCAAGATCGAAGGACATGCCGAAGGTCTCGCCGAAGGAATCGAAAAAGGACATGCAGAGGGGCATGAAAAAGGTCTCGCCGAAGGACTTGAGAAAGGTCTCGCCGAAGGACTTGAGAAAGGTCTCGCCGAAGGAATCGAAAAAGGGGAGAAGAATGCTAAAGTTGAAATGGCAAAAAGTCTGAAGAAACTGAATGTATCAAATGATATCATCTCATCCACAACCGGCCTTACCGTTCCCGAAATAGAAAAATTGTAAATATGAATGCCATAAACCGAAATTTAAGACGTGGAATTAAAAAAATAGTAAACTTTTTACCAGATTATTTGGTTGGTTAAGAAAAAGGTTTTAATTTTGCATTAAAATAAATAAATAGATGAATAATAGAATAAATATACAGGGTTGGTGGCACATCGGTGATAAACTCCGATGGTATTGATCGTGTATGTATATTCTATAATATAATTAAATTATAATGAGCCGTCGGAATCACTATCCCGACGGCTTCATTTTTAGAGAAATTATTATTTGTAATATGAAACCAAGTGGTCTAACCTAACGGCAAATATAAAGATTTATAGCCACAGGTGACAGAATATTAAACAAAAGAAAAAATTAAATCCCATAATATGGAAAAGCAGTTTATAGATCCCTTTTTACCGGTTGATGAACATGGTTACTACGGACAATTCGGAGGAGCTTATATCCCTGAGATTCTCCATTCCAATGTCGAGAAGTTACAGGAAGCCTTTAACAAATACATAGATGATCCCGAGTTTATATCTGAATACGAACAATTACTCAAGGATTATGTTGGCAGACCCACTCCATTGTATTATGCTAAAAGACTATCCGCCCTATATGGAACCAACATATACCTAAAGCGCGAAGACTTATGTCATACTGGAGCACACAAAATAAACAATGCCATAGGGAGTGTTTTGCTTGCAAAAAGAATGGGTAAGACCCGAATCATAGCAGAGACAGGTGCCGGTCAGCATGGAGTAGCCGTTGCCACAGTATGCGCTCTTATGGGTTTGGAATGCGTTATCTACATGGGTGCAACAGATGTGGCAAGACAAAAACCGAATGTGGAAAGAATAAAAATGCTGGGTGCAAAGGTTATTCCGGTTGAATCCGGAAACATGACCCTCAAAGATGCGACAAACGAAGCTATACGCGATTGGTGTTGTAACCCTGTGGATACTTTCTATGTGATAGGAAGCACAGTAGGTCCACATCCCTATCCCCAGATGGTAGCAAGGTTTCAATCCGTTATCAGTAAAGAGATAAGAAAGCAATTGAAATCTCAGACCGGAAAAGAACTTCCCGATTACGTTGTGGCCTGTATAGGAGGAGGAAGTAATGCTACCGGTGCATTCTATCATTTCCTGAATGAACCATCCGTAAAACTAATTGCCGTGGAGGCGGCAGGTTTGGGCGTGGACTCGGGAGAGAGCGCAGCAACAATCCGCCTTGGAAAAGAGGGAATTATACATGGTTCGAGAACGCTTGTAATGCAGACAGAAGATGGTCAGATAACTGAACCCTATTCTATATCAGCCGGGCTGGATTACCCGGGAGTAGGTCCTTTACATGCCTATCTTGCAACTTCAGGAAAAGCAGAAGTGCTTGCTGCTACTGACAGGGATGCATTGAAGGCTGCTCTTCAGTTAACAAGGACAGAAGGAATAATCCCTGCACTTGAATCCTCTCATGCTTTGGCTGCATTAGATCAAAAGAAATTTGGTAAAGATGATGTGGTAGTCATAAACGTGTCGGGTAGGGGAGATAAAGATATGCAGACTTATCTGGGAGTTATGGAAAATTCCAATAGATTATAAATTTGAGTACAAGATAAGAGTAACTTAAAAATATATAATTCCACTATGAAACTAAATCAGCGAATCACGGTAATTTCAGCAGATCTGGAAACACCCGTTGGATTATATTTAAAAATTCGCGATCTTTTCCCATGTTCCGCCCTGTTGGAAAGTTCCGACTATCATACTTCTCAAAATTCAATTTCACTTATTGGAGTTGATCCTATTGGCTCCTTTACAGTGGTAAAAGAGGAAATAATATGCCGTTTTCCCGATGGTTCAGAAACGCGACAAACTGCAAAAGACGTTACGTCTGCTCTGAGGGATTACATACAGTCATTTTCATATGACCTTCATGATTCAAAAATATTTAACGGTTTATTCGGATTTACGGCTTATGATGCAGTAAGATATTTTGAGCCTTCCGTGCCTATTCAACCAAGAGAGGAAAACTTTGCCGATATACCTGATATGCAATACTATCTTTATCGCTTTGTCATACAGGTTAATCATTTCCGCAACGAAATGACAATAATCGAGAATATACCCGAAGGAGATGAATCACGCAGCGATCAACTTATATCGATAATTCGTAATAACAATATAGCCGTATATCCCTTTAAGGCAAACGATGACATTGAATCCACAGTCACAGATGAAGAATTTGAGGCAATGGTGGCAAAGGGTATAGCTCATGCGCGTCGAGGAGACGTATTTCAGATTGTTCCTTCGCGTCGGTTCTCTCAGGGCTTCACGGGCGATGAATTCAACGTATACCGAGCATTACGTTCAGTGAATCCTTCCCCCTATCTCTTCTTTTTCGATTTTGGCAGCTTCAAAGTGTTTGGTTCTTCACCGGAAACCCATCTGCGCGTCACTGCAGACAGAAAAGCATATATCGATCCTATTGCGGGAACATTCCGAAGAACAGGAGATGATAAAAAAGATCATGAACTTGCCGAACTTCTTCTGAAGGATCCCAAAGAAAATGCCGAACACGTGATGCTTGTGGATCTTGCGCGTAATGACCTGAGTAGAAGCGGGGGAAAAGTTAGGGTTGAATATCTTAAACAAATACAATTCTATTCTCATGTTATACACATGGTTAGCCGCGTTGAAGCACAGTTGCCGGAAGATGCGGATGTCTATCGTTTATTTGGTGATACCTTCCCTGCCGGCACTCTCAGCGGAGCACCTAAAGTGAGAGCCATGCAGATCATAAATGAACTTGAACCTCACAGCCGTGTTACATATGCCGGATGTATTGGAACATTCGGTTTCGATGGTTCTATAAATCAGGCAATAACAATAAGAAGTTTCCTGAGTAAAGACAACCGGTTATATTCTCAGGCAGGAGCAGGAGTTGTGGCAAGATCAAATCCGCATAGTGAGCTCTGTGAAACTAATAATAAACTTGGTGCCCTTGTCAAGGCTGTAACAAAAGCGGAAACATTCACAATTTAATCGTTATTCCTATGAAACTCTTGATACTTGACAATTACGATTCTTTTACTTACAATATAGTTCATGCAGTCAGAGAAGCCGGCATAGAACCTGTAGTGGTCCGTAATGATAAGATAGCTCTTCCGGAAATTGCCGAATTTGATAAGATTATCATTTCTCCGGGCCCCGGAATACCATCTGAAGCCGGTATCCTGCCTGACCTACTCAAAGAATATTGCGATAAGAAATCTATTCTCGGGGTGTGCCTTGGTCATCAGGCTATAGGAGAATGCTTCGGGGGAACGCTTGAAAATCTTGAAGATGTTTATCATGGTGTGCAGACACCGGCTTATAAGACCGCAGACGATTATATCCTTGACGGAATGGAAGACAGATTCACAATAGGGCGATATCATTCATGGATTGTCAGTGAGAAAGACTTTCCGGCATGTCTTGAGGTAACATCGCGAGATGAAGATGGAAAAATAATGTCACTCCGACATAAAGAATATGACGTTCACGGCGTACAATTCCATCCTGAATCTCTTCTTACTCCAAATGGAGTTACCATTATCAATAACTTCCTATTTCATTAAAAGACATGAACAGAATATTATCCAATCTCTTTGAACATAAAAGCCTTACCAGAGAAGAGGCACGCGATATAATGCTAAATATTGCCGATGGAAAGTATAATGACAATCAGTTGTCGGCTTTTATGACAGTTTTTCTTATGAGAAGTATCACACCCGATGAACTTACTGGTTTTCGTGACGCAATCCTACAAAGGCGCGTAGCTGTTGATTTCGGAGATATCAACACAATTGATATCGTAGGTACCGGTGGTGACGGAAAAAATACATTCAATATATCGACAGCTTCCTGTTTTGTGGTAGCCGGCTCCGGGAGAAAAGTTGTTAAGCACGGTAATTATGGGGCAAGTTCTGTATCAGGGGCTTCAAATGTACTTGAACAGCACGGGGTTAAGTTTACGTCAGATCCGGATCAATTACATACATCGCTTGAAAAAAGCGGAGTCAGCTTCCTTCACGCTCCATTCTTCAGCCCGGCACTTAAGAGCGTAGGTCCCGTTAGGCGTTCATTGAAGATGCGTACCTTCTTTAATATGCTTGGCCCGTTGGTAAATCCTACACTTCCCAAAAACCAGTTATTAGGAGTATATAACTTAAAATTGATGCGGCTTTACCGCTATATAGCACAGAATGAAGGAATAAACTGTACGATAGTCCATTCTCTTGACGGCTATGACGAAATTTCCCTCACTTCACCATTTAAAGTGGTAAATAATCATTCCGAGAAGGTCATGGAAGCTAAAGACCTTGGTTTATCCGGAGCCCTTCAGTCGGATCTCTTTGGAGGAGACACAGTAGAGGAAGCGGCAGCCGTGTTCGATGATGTTTTGTCAAACCGAGCTTCAGAAGCAAAAAAGAATTGCGTCATAGCGAATGCTGCTTTTGCAATTCATACTCTTGAACCGGAATTACCCCTCAGAGAATCTATAGCGCAGGCAAAGGAATCACTTGAAAGTGGTGCCGCGCTTGATAGTTTCAAAAAGTTTGTTGAGGTAAACAGTTGATTATATGGCGGAAAACATTCTTCTTAAGATAGCTTCCACGAAGCGTAAAGAGGTGGCTGCAATGAAGAGCGTAACACCTGTTAATTTGCTACAAGAGCAACTTAAAGGGACTGACCGTAGGATATTATCGATGAAAGATTCTATTTTAGGTCATGAAGTTGGCATAATTGCAGAGCATAAACGCCGTTCTCCTTCAAAGGGCGAGATTTCACCTATGAGCGATGTGGAAAAGATTGCTCATGGTTATGCACTTAATGGAGCCTCAGCGATGTCTGTTCTTACGGATACACCTTATTTCGGAGGATCTCTTACTGATCTTGCCGTAGCAAGGAAGAGTGTACCAACACTACCGTTACTTCGTAAGGAGTTTATCGTTGATGAATATCAATTGTTTCAAGCGAGATTATTTGGAGCTGATGCAGTGCTATTGATAGCAGCTATGTTGAAGGATTCAGAAATATTCCAACTTAATGACGTAGCTCATGAACTCGGCTTGCAGACATTGGTAGAGATTCATTCACAAGAAGAGGTGGCCTCAATCCCTAAAGACGCAGACATGGTAGGCATTAATAATCGCGATCTGACCTCTTTTTCAACGGATATTTCAAATTCTACACGGCTGATTGACAGCCTCCCGACAGGTATGGTGAAAATTGCAGAGAGTGGAATAAAGACTCCCGAAGATCTTGCTCGGCTCAAGCAGATCGGATTTGACGGTTTCTTAATTGGAGAAGCCTTCATGTCAACGCCGGATCCGGGGCTAACCCTTCGAAAATTTATTGAGAGGAATTCATCAAAATGAAAAGAGCCAGCCTGCAAATTAAAATATGTGGCATGAAAGATGCCAATAATATTCGAGAGGTAGTCACTTTAATGCCGGATTACATGGGTTTTATATTCTATTCTCGTTCACCAAGATGTTGCGTAGGATTAGATCCAGAAGTCGTTAAAAATCTTCCAAAAGAGATTACTCCCGTTGCAGTCACAGTAGATGAAACTGAGGAAGAAATCGTATACCACGTGGTGAAATATGGATTTAAGGCTATTCAGCTTCACGGAGATGAAAGTCCTGAATTATGCTTACGTCTTAAGGAACTTGGATTATTCGTTATTAAAGCCATTCCAATCAGAGATGAAGAAAGTCTAAATAAAATTAGTGGCTTTGAGGGCTGCGTAGATATGTTTGTATTTGACACTGCTTCCCACGTAAAAGGTGGTTCAGGAAAAAAATTTGATTGGGCGCTTCTTAATAAATTACATCTTCATACTCCGTTTCTGCTTAGTGGAGGAATAGGTCCGGAAGACCGGGAAGTACTTAAGTCCCTTCATCATCCATATCTTAAAGGAATTGATATCAATAGTCGCTTCGAGTCTTCTCCCGGAATAAAAAATGTTTCACTTCTAAGGAATTTCCTTATACAAAGATAGTAGTGGACATTATACCAATATAAATTCAAATTGAACATTGAGATATGAATAACTTAATACAACTATTAGATAGAAAGAAAAAAGATATATTATCTGTCTATTTCACTGCCGGCTTTCCTGAATTGGAATCTACCACAGATATTATCAAAGCTTTATGCGAGGCGGGAGTTGACATGATAGAGGTAGGAATTCCCTTTTCCGATCCAATGGCGGATGGTAAAGTGATTCAACATAGCAGCACTGTGGCATTGCGTAACGGAATGACTTTGAATAAACTTTTGGATCAAATTGCAGAAGCCCGTAAATTGAATAATAAAACTCCATTTATTGCAATGGGCTATCTGAATCCTATCATGCAGATGGGAGCGGAAAATTTCTTCAAAAGAGCAAAAGAAGCCGGGATAGACGGAGTTATCATACCTGATTTACCTTTTGATGTATATATGAAGGAGTATAAAGAGTTAAGTGATAAGTATGATATTCCAATGATTATGCTTATAACTCCGGAAACTTCCGAAGAACGAATACATCTAATCGATGATAACTGCAAAGGATTTATCTATATGGTGTCGGCAGCCTCTACCACCGGAGCCCGTGATAGTTTCAGTGAAGAACAATTGGATTATTTCAAAAGGATAAACAGTCTGGATTTGAAACATTCCCGATTAATTGGATTTGGAATCTCTAATAAATTGACCTATGATGAGGCTTGCAGTTATAGCAGTGGGGCAATTATAGGGTCTCAGTTTATAAAATGTCTCGATAATTCGTCATCTCCTGAAGAAGCAGTTGCATCTTTACTTGAAAAAATTGGTAGAAAATAATCATTAATGATTAAAGAGATAATAACCTAAGATATAAACAGAAACAAACATCCCGGTCATCTGGCTAAAGATTGACCGGGATGTTTGTTTCAGCATTATCATAGAATGCTTCTGAGTTGAAGAGCGATAATGACAAGCCCGATAGCATAGATGGCGTATAAACCGATTTTAGAAAGGTCGAGCATTCGTTTAGGTTGTGATTTTGTTTTCATAATTGTTTTGGCGGATTGTTTAGTTATTGTTGAATGTTTATTTTCACGGTGCAAAGTTATTGGCAGGGAGTGCTGATTTGAGTCAGTGTATTGTTAAGAGAAGTTAAATAGATTGACGTTTATAGAAAACAAAATCGCAAATGACCTTTAACGAATCATTTGCGATTAAGATAATTATAATTGATGAATCGGAGTGGCGAGAATGCTATAATGCCATTTACCGATTGTCTTATTAGTCACGCGAACCGCCGCCAAATATGCGAAGTAAGAAAAGGAACAGGTTAATGAAGTCTAAGTAGAGATTCAAAGCACCCATAGTTGCGAGCTTATCGGCGAGCTGCGGATCAAGATTAGCTGCAGCTAAACGTTTAACTTGCTGTGTATCCCATGCGGTGAGACCTGTAAAAATAAGAACTCCGACTATTGAGATGATCCATTCAAGTGTGCTGTTTGCCCAGAAGATATTAACAACACATGCAATGATGAGGCCGAACAATGCCATCACGAGGTAAGTTCCCATTTTGGAAAGGTCGGTCTTGGTGAAATATCCATAAATAGACATAGCACCAAAAGTGCCGGCAGTTATGAAGAATGTATAGACGATAGTTCCTATCTTATATGCGATAAAGATAGGAGCAAGCCATACTCCCATTATTGCTGAAAATACACAGAATAGAAGCAGACAAGAGGTTGTAGACATTTTAGCCATACGAGCGGGAAGAATCCATGCCATGGCGAGCATTGCAATGAAAAGTCCCCAGAACACAAGCTGATTGCCAAATATAAAGTGCATGGCAGCAGTGCTCGAAGCAACCCCGAGTGCACAGAATGCAGAAATAAGAAGTCCGACGAACATGCGTACATACACACGTTTCATCACTGCGTTGACTTGGTTTGTCACCGCTCCTGATCCATAGTAGGGAGGAGGAGTCATGTTTTGATTCCAGTTATTCATATGAAATTATTGTTTTGATGTTTCTGTTAAAAATTAAAGTCGTTATGCTGTCATTATATGCTTCATATATATTAGACAACAAATAACATGCCAAAGTTTACTAAAATGATTCTGTAAAAAACTTTACATGCGCTCAGGCATTTCCATTCCGAGGAGGCTTACACCTTCTTTGAGGGTACGTGCGATAACAGCAGAAAGCAACAGACGAAGCATGCGCTTATTTTCATCCTCTTCTTTAAGAATTGGATAATCATGATAGAACTGATTATATTCTTTGGCAAGATCGTAGCAATAGTTTGCTATAAGAGCCGGTGAATATGTTCTGCCTGCTTCTTTTACAACGCCCGGGAAATCTGCCACTTTTTGAATCAGGGTAGATTCTTTCTCATTAGGAACGGCATTGGGAGTCACAGTTAGGTCTATACCACCTGCACGTCTGATAACTGAGCGAATTCGTGCATAGGTATATTGCAGGAAGGGACCTGTATTTCCGTTGAAGTCAATAGATTCCTTTGGATTGAAAAGCATATTCTTTTTGGGATCTACTTTCAGGAGGAAATATTTTAGGGCTCCGAGTCCAACGACACGTGCAATTTCTGCAGCTTCTTCCTTTGGCATATCAGCAAATCTATCGGCAGAAGATTCTGCAGCCGAGTCTATCATCTGCTGAATCAGATCATCCGCATCCACTACAGTGCCTTCGCGAGATTTCATCTTTCCTTCAGGAAGTTCAACCATGCCATATGAGAAATGAGTAAGGTCTTTACCCCATTTGAAACCAAGCTTATCGAGAAGGAGTGAAAGAACCTGGAAATGGTAATTCTGCTCGTTTCCGACAACATAGATCATTTTATCTATCGGGAAGTCCTGATAGCGTAACTTTGCAGTGCCAATATCTTGTGTCATGTAAACGGATGTTCCGTCGGCACGGAGAAGAAGTTTATGGTCGAGACCGTCGCCGGTAAGGTCTGCCCAAACGGATCCGTCATCTTTCCGGTACATGATCCCTTTTTCAATACCGCCGAGCACGAGATCTTTTCCTTCCAGATAAGTATCGCTCTCATAATATATCTTATCAAAGTCTACACCAAGACGTTTGTAGGTTTCGTCGAATCCTTTGTATACCCATCCGTTCATGGTGTTCCAGAGGTCCCGAACCTCTTTGTCTCCGGCTTCCCATTTACGGAGCATCTCACGAGCCTCCAACATTAGAGGAGAATTTGCCTCGGCTTCCTCCTTTGACATACCGGATTCCATGAGGTGTCTTACTTCCTCTTTGTAATGCTTGTCGAATTCGACATAGAAATCACCAATTAAGTGGTCTCCTTTTTTACCTGATGACTCAGGAGTTGCGCCGTTGCCCCATTTTTCCCAAGCCAGCATTGACTTACAAATATGTATGCCACGATCATTGACAATATTTGTTTTAACTACTTTATGGCCGTTTGCTTCAAGAATTTTTGAGAGCGAATAGCCAAGAAGATTATTGCGTACATGCCCTAAATGCAAAGGTTTGTTAGTGTTGGGAGAAGAATATTCTACCATCACGAGGTCGGAATTTTCATCGGCATGAGTGATTCCGTATTCAGGGTCAGCAGCAATTTGATGGAGAACCCCAAGCCAGAAAGATGGATTGATTGTGATATTAAGAAACCCCTTAACCACATTAAACTTCTCTACTGCCGGTTCGTTGGCCACGAGCCATTCACCAATTTCATTGGCAGTTGCCTCCGGAGATTTGTGTGAGGCCTTAAGAAATGGGAATACCACCACTGTAAGATTACCTTCAAATTCCTTTCTGGTTGCCTGTGGCACAATTGATGAAGGGTTTATTTCTGTATGATATAATTGAGCTATCGCTTTGGCAACAGCATCAGAAATGATAGTCTCTACTGTCATAGTTGGTGTAAGACTGTAAGAAATATTGATTTAGTTATATAATGAGGTTTTAGAACTTTTAATTCACATGCTCATTATGTTTTTGCAAAATTAACAAAAAATGAGCGCTTCCGCAAATTGCAGAAACGCTCATTCGATAAATCAGTAAAATATTATTTAAGATTACTTTCCAAGTCCATCGGCTGGTTTGAATTTCACAGTCTTACGTGCAGCTATTGTAATCTTCTCTTTTGTTTGAGGGTTGATGCCCGTACGTTCCGGTTTTTCAACTACTGAGAAGGTTCCGAATCCTATAAGTTGCACTTTATCATCATTTGCCAGTGCCTGTTCTATAGATTCAAGACAAGCGTCAAGAGCTGCTTTGGCAGCTATTTTATTCAATTGTGCCTTTGCGGCGATTTCATTGATAAGATCTCCTTTAGTCATGATTTCAATATGTATCTAAAAATTAAACAATTAATTTAAAAATATGTAATTGGCACGTCCTATATCTTAATAGGCGCATCTATTCAAAATTTCTATAATCTATAGAAATTAGAAATTTTCCTGTGTTATTGTGCCATATACTTATCTATTCAACAAATAAAGACATAAAAAATATCATCAAATGAGAACTTTTTTGAAAAGATTTGAAAAATTAATCAATGCATTAGAGATAATTGTAAAAAAACACACTCGAAATATTTGTTAGTCGGACCCTAAGAGGAAGGTAAAAGCATTCTACTTCATATTAAATTTAAAAAGAGGATAATATTTGTCAAAAGGAATTTCCAGTTTGCTCCACACCTGAAAAATTGCTATATTTGCGCTATGTTTGGAAATAATAGCAGGGGTTTCCTATCGGCAATTCCGCCGGTGACCAAAAACCTTATAATAATCAATTTTATAGTATGGCTTGCGGAGGCAATTTTCCCCCGCTTTTCCGGTACACTCATTAAGGTGCTCGGTCTTCATTTCGTTTCGGCATCTGATTTTAATCCCATTCAGGTGTTGACATACATGTTTGTTCATTCCCCAGATAGCCCTTTTCACGTCTTCTTCAATATGTTTACTCTGTGGATGTTTGGGTCCACACTTGAAAGGGTATGGAATTCGCGCAGATTCCTGATTTTTTATTTAGTGTGCGGTGTTGGAGCTGCCATCGTACAGGAAACGGTATGGGCTTTTAGTTGGATGCATGAATATGTTGGAAGCATTGCCAAACTTAACGGTTTAACCTACGATAGTATGAAAAATATTGTAGAAGGAGCCTTGGCAAACGGAGATGCGGATTTTATGGCTGCAGTTGCTTCTTTCAAAAATCAGCTTGTGACCATAGGTGCATCCGGAGCGGTTTTTGGTCTTTTGCTTGGCTTTGCATTCGTCTTTCCTGACAGGCCTCTATACCTGTTTTTTATCCCTGTGCCAATCAAGGCGAAATATATGATGATTGGATATGGGGTTATTGAATTCTTCCTCGGTGTAGGCGCTAATGATATGATTGCTCATTTTGCCCATTTGGGAGGTATGCTTTTTGCGTTAGTTATACTTCTTTACTGGAGAAAGAAAGGAATTCTGAGAGGTGACAGCTTTTATTGATCGTTTCCGCAGAATCTTCGACTCACGGATACTTCCGGTGTTGATTGCTATCAACTGCATCATGTTTATCATGTTGTGGCTGACGGTGAGGATTGGCAACTATGGGGGACAATCCGGTAATTTTACAATGCAATGGCTTTGCGTTTCCTCTTCTGTGCATAATGCCATAAGTCATCCTTGGACAATTGTAACCTATATGGTTGTCCAATATGATTTTTTGCATCTTCTCTTCAATATGTTGTGGCTTTTCTGGTTCGGACGGTTACTCATGACAACACTTTCCGACAGGCATTTGCTGTGGTTATACATTGGAGGAGGTATTACAGGAGCCTTGTTTTATATTTTATTGCAACTGACGGTGCCCGGTCTGTCAGCTCACGGTTCTTATCTTTGTGGAGCTTCTGCGTCGGTGCTTGCCATAATGACAGCTGCAGCATTAAGGACTCCTGACATGAAGTTGTATCTTTTTATTTTTGGCGAAGTCAAAATGAAATGGGTGGCTATGGGTTGTATAATATTGACATTTGTAGGAGTGGGAGGTGGAAATACAGGAGGTCAGGCTGCTCACGTCGGAGGAGTCATCTATGGATTGGTAAGCATTCTGGCTCTCAAAAAAGGTTATGATTTTACCCGAACGTCCAAGCTGTTTATGCCAAAATCTCACAATAAAGCCAAAAATTATGTAAGAGCAGGAGTGGTAAGAGATGGAAATGCAGTTGCAAAAGCAATGTCTGGGAAATTATCGGACACAGCCCGTCTTGATGAACTACTCGATAAAATCCGGCTTTCAGGATATTCTTCCTTAACAGATTCGGAGAAAAAGGAACTTAATGCGCTTTCTCAGCGTTTGCATAAGAAATGACTTTCTTATCTCCTCTTCAAATTTAATATTATTTTCGAGATATGTTATCCATTCCCTTGTTGAATCCTCTGCTTCGACTTGTATTAAAGATAATCTCCCTAATTGTATTCGGTCTCACCATTCTGGCAGCTTATGGAGGTAAATGTGACCCCGAATATATGACTATTCCGGCTATATTGTGTCTTGGATTTCAATACTTAGCCTGTCTTACAGTTATCATCACAGTATTATGGGCCTTGTCGGGACGGTTTATATTTACAGGTCTTGGCGTGCTGACAATTGTAGCTTGTTTGTCTCCTCTTTCTCAGGTTGTGCCTGTAAAATTCTCAAAAAAGGCGGAAGAGGGACAATCAACATTTAAAATCATATCTTGGAATGTTCTTCACACTGATGATATACGGAAGCCTGATTCTCCGACCAACAGAGCGGTAGAATATATGATCGAATCCGGAGCTGATGTGATATGTCTTGCAGAATTGAATAATTTTAGTTCGGAAGAACTGAAAAAAGCGAGTCCTGCGCTTATTGATAGCCTCGTGAGAGTATATCCTTTCCGAGCGGGGCTTTCTTCAACCGATATAAAAATTTTGTCGAAATATCCCGTTGATCGCTCCGGACAAAGTCTGGCAGGGGAGGGTGGTTCGCATCGCTTTGATTTCTTTAAAATTAATTTTCCGGGTGGAAAGATACTTAACGTGGGAATGGTTCATCTTTATTCTTACGACCTGTCGGAAGAAGAACGTGAAGTTGTTAAGGACATGAAAAGTGTGAACGGCGCCAAGGCGAGTGTTAAGGAGTTCAAGGGCTCAATCATGACAAAATTACGGAATGCCTTCAAGTGCAGAGCGGAAAACGCGCGTAATTTAAGAGAAGCAATTAACAACATTCGCCCCAATGCTCCGTTGATTGTATGTGGAGACTTCAATGATGTCCCCGCATCATGGACCTACAATCTCGTGAAAGGAGACGACATGCGTGATGCCTATGCAGAAACAAATTTCGGACCGACTTTCACTTATAATCTGCATTTGTTTTATTTCCATATAGACCAAATGCTATATCGTGGGAATTTAGAGGCGCTCAGTCTGAAAGTGGGGAAAATAAATACTTCCGACCACTATCCGCTGATAGGAGAATTTGCTTTCACGGATTTAAAGGCGCAGTAATTTAAAAATTACAGATTGTAAATTATAATACTATTAAGATTTCATATCATAAACCTATCATAATGAAAAAACTACTTTTATCATCAGCACTGGTTTTGATGTTGGCTGCCGGTGCTACCCCTCAAATTATGGCAGAGACACACACCAATCCGTTCCTTAGTGAATACCCTAACAAATTCAATATTCCTCCTTTTGAGGATATTCAGGTTTCTGACTTTATCCCTGCAATCAAAGCCGGAATAGAGGAGCAGAAGCAGAATATGTTTGCCATTACTGCAAATCGTGCAGTGCCTGATTTTGATAATACAATCCTACCGCTTGAGAATCTTTCTCCGATTCTTGACCGTGTAAAGGGAGTGTTTGATCACTACGACAATGCACTCTCAACTGATGAGTTTGCAGCAATGGCAGAAGAGGCTATTCCTCTTCTCAATGAAGCTGCAAATCAGTTGAATCTTAATGAACAACTCTTCCAGAAAATACAATATGTATATGAAAACCGTGACAAGCAGGGCATGACACCTGTACAAAAACGAATTGTAGAGAAATATTACAAAGAGTTTCAGGAACTTGGCGCAGCTCTTCCGGCAGATAAGAAAGAGCAGCTTATTAAAGTTAACGATGAGATTTCTAAACTTTTTATCCAATTTAACAAAAATCTGCTCAACGCTACAAACTCATTTTTTGTAACTGTGTATGACGAAGCTGACCTTTCAGGTCTTCCAGAATCATCTATAGCACAGGCAGCCCAAGAAGCAAAGAACAGAGGCCTTGACGGACTTTGGGTCTTTACTCTTCATGCCCCCAGCCGCCTCCCCGTGCTTCAGAATGCTGACAACAGAGGTCTGCGCGAGGCGATTTATAAAGGATACACCAACCTCGCTTCCTATGGGGCGAATAATAACTATCCCGTGATTGAGAAGATTGTCAAACTTCGTGCCGAGAAAGCCAAAATCATGGGCTTTGATAATTTTGCACAAATGATGACTTCAAGAGTTATGGCAAAGACTCCTGAGGCGGCCACTAATCTTCTTCTACAGGTGTTTGAGCCTGCCGTTAAGAGAAGTCAGGAAGAAGTAGCTGACATGCAGGCTATCGTAGACTCAGAAAACGGAGGGTTCAAAATTGCTCCTTGGGACTACTATTATTATGCCGAGAAGGTGAAAAAACAGAAATTTGATCTGGATGAATCTGAGGTTAGACCTTATTTCTCATTAGAGAATGTTCTTAACGGACTTTTCTCATGCGCAGAAAAACTTTATGGAATTAAAATGATTGAGATGCCGGATGCTCCGAAATATATGGACGAAGTGACCGTGTATGAGGTTGTAGATTCAAAGACCGGAGAACATGTTGCAGTTTTCATGACTGACTATTTCCCACGTGCCACAAAACGTCAGGGAGCATGGATGGAACAACTTCAGAGCAGCGGATTATACGAAGATGGTATGCGTCGTCCTATAGTCTATAATGTTGGTAATTTCACACGTCCTGCAGGTGATAATCCCGCATTGCTTACCCTTGATGAAGTTGAAACAACATTCCATGAGTTTGGACATGCATTGCAAGGTCTTCTTTCTGAGGTTCCTTACAGATCTATAGCCGGTACAAATGTTGACCGTGATTACGTCGAGCTATGTTCACAGATAAACGAACATTGGGCATTCGAACCAGAAGTAATGAAAACATATGCACGCCATTACAAAACAGGTGAACCTATTCCTGATGAGCTTATCGAAAAGCTTCAGAAGGCATCTACATTCAATCAAGGATTTATTGCAACCGAGCTTGCCGGTGCTGCTCTTCTTGATCTCGAATGGGGTCAGACAGACGGCAACGGAGTCAACGTTCCGGAATTTGAGGCTGTGGTAACCGAGAAGATAGGTATGCCAAAGGAGATTACGTATCGTTATCGTTCTCCATATTTCAAACATATATTTGGAGATGACGGCTATGCATCCGGTTATTATACATATCTTTGGAGTCAGGTTCTTGAAGCTGATGCATGGGAGCTATTTAAAGAAAAGGGAATTTTCGATAAAAAGACTGCTGAATCCTTCAAGAAGAACATCGTATCAAGTGGAGACACAGAAGATCCTATGGTGCTTTTTAAACGCTTCAGAGGTCATGAGCCGGATCCTAAAGCGCTTCTCAGAATCCGTGGATTGGATAAATAACTGTTTCCCGTATTAGGTGGGTATAAGGTAAATTTGAATAATATAGGGCGCGGTACATCTGACTTGAGGTGTATCGCGCTCGCATCTATGATATTAGAAATATGAATGAAGAGATTTATATGCGGAGGGCGCTTCAACTTGCAGCCGGAGGTGAGGGAAGAGTGGCTCCAAATCCGATGGTGGGAGCTGTCATCGTTGCTGATGATAGAATAATTGGTGAAGGTTATCACCGCACCTATGGCGGTCCCCATGCAGAGGTGAATGCCATAAATTCTGTAAAGGAATCAGACCGTCATCTGTTGAAAGAGTCAACAATATACGTCACTCTTGAACCATGTTCGCATTATGGTAAAACGCCTCCCTGCTCAAAACTTATAATTGATACAGGTATACCGAGGGTGGTGGTCGGCGCGCCGGATCCAAATCCACTTGTTGCAGGGAAAGGTATAAAGATGATGCGAGAATCCGGAATAGAAGTTGTGGAAGGAATATTAGAAAAGGATTGTGTAGATTTTAACAGACGCTTTATGACTGCCCATACTTCGGGTAGACCATGGATAATACTAAAATGGGCTCAAAGTTCTGACGGCTTTATGGCAGGTTTTGATCTAAACGGAAATCTGGTTGGAGTAAAATTGTCAAACTCACTTTCACTTGTATGGATGCACAGGGAAAGAGCGAATGTAGAATCAATTATGGTAGGGAAAAACACACGCCTGATTGACAATCCACGGCTTAATGTGAGGTTATGGTCTGGAAAGGATCCTTATATCGTGGATTGTGGGGACAATGTAGACTGTATAGAACTGGTTAAAGAACTGCGTGAAAAAGGTCTCACATCACTGATGGTAGAGGGTGGTCCCACTTTACTTGAAAGTTTCATCTCCTTAGGTCTTTACGATGAAATAAGAGTTGAATATTCAGACAAAATACTGGATGACGGTCTTAAAGCCCCCTCGCTTCCTTCGGACATACATGTAAGTAAAGTAGAGCGTTGCCGGAATAATGAGATTGTGTTTTACAGACGTTAAAAAGCCCTAAAAAACACTTAATTGTTAAAATGAGGGGATTTTCTGCTTATTATTTCCCAAAGAAATACTAATTTTGCAGATTGTAACAAGTGCGTGAATATGACATGGCTGTAATTTTTACATGCCTTAACAACGCCGCTAACCAATTTTCATCTATAGTGAAAAAGAAATTAATTTGTCGCTTAGCATTTCTTATCCCGGCAACCTTATTAGCTTTGGGAGGCACATTGTCGTGCAATAAGTCGACTACTACATCAGATGATATCGTCGTCACTGCATCAAATGTGGCTATTCGAGAATTTACTCTGAAAGCTGATACACGGATTCTTGATGCCCTCGACTCGGTATTTTTTTCCATTGATCTCGAAAACGGTGTAATATTTAATGCCGATTCTCTTCCAAAGGGCACTAAAATATCTGCTCTCATTCCGGTTATGACGTTTGCCACTACTCCTACTGCCGTAAGTATAGTGATGAATGAGGGTAAGGATGATAGTAAGACAGTAAACTATTTGACTAACAGTACAGACAGCATAGATTTTACTAAAGATGTAAAAGTAAACGTAACAGCAGCAGACGGTACAAATAAGTTCACATACAGAATTAAGGTAAATGTTCACGAGCAGTATCCTGACTCAATGATGTGGCATGAGCTTGCCCGTGTGGATTTGCCTTCCCGTTTAGAGAATCCACGTGAACAAAAAGCTGTGGTCAAAGGTGAAATGACTTCGATCCTTATTGAGGAATCAGACGGAAGTTACACATTATCAACAACAGAATCGTTAGCAGAAGCAAAATGGGACAAAAAAGAGATTACATTAGATTTCGTTCCTTCTCCCGAAAGCTTTACTGCAACTGCTGGTGCATATTGGATTCTCGATACTGACGGTAATTTGTATACTTCAACTTCAGGGAATGATTGGGACGCTACGGGTGAACGATGGATTACCTTGATAGGTCCTTATCAGAATTCAGTTCTTGGAGTGAAAGATACATCCGGAAAGCTGATGCACTGTCATTATCCCGCAACTGAGACAATCGGCGATACGGAGATGGAAGAAACCTTTCCCCTTTACGGAAGATCTGAACTCAGGGCTATAGATTCCAAGTGGACTAATGAACCTACAGTTCTCTTTGTGGGAGGTACGATGGCGGATGGAACTGTTTCAGCCAAAACATGGGCTTTTGACGGCAATGTTTGGGCTACCATAGATGCACAACCCACTCCTGCGCTTGACGGGTGTACGCTCTTCAAATACATCGTTTACAGAGAAACGAAACAGGCCTTCAAGCAGATAGCTTATGAGGCATGGATTGTACTCGGTGGTATATTGGGTAACGGCAACTACAATCGAAAAATGTACATTTCGTTTGATAACGGAGTGACATGGAGAGAGGGATCAAGTATGCTCATGCTTCCGGATTTTATTCCGGATTTAGCATACGCCAATTCTGTGGTGGAAGTTTCTTCATTGGAGGCAAATTTGACAGACAACTGGAAATTCGATACACGCAGTGGAATTCAACTTCCATATGAGATTGTTGGATATGACATTTCATGGAAATGTCCTTATATCTATCTGATAGGAGGGGAACTGAGAGGGGGCGGTATTTCAGACTCGATATGGAGAGGAGTCTTAGCTCGCCTAACTTTCACTCCTTTGATATGATATAAAATCCAATCGGTCAACAACAACAAAGACTATCTTGAGATACAAGCTCACACTATGGATGATATTCATTTCGGTCCTTTTACAGACAAGTATGACTGCCAAGGGACAGGAAGATTATCGTTTCGACGCCGGGGGAGGAATAGGCATTACCGGATATCTCGGAGATGCAAACAGTTCTTTCCTTTGGAATCACCCTTCTTGGGACGCCGAAATATTTCTTAGATATATTTCAAATCCCCGATGGGCATTCAAGACCAATCTGTATATGGGATCTCTTTCAGGAAACTCGGCAGATATGGAAAATGTCTTTCCGAATGACCAGACATATAAGTTTTCCACCTTCTTTTGTGAACTTGGAGAAATTGCAGAGTTCAGTTTCTTTAATTACGGAATGGGAGAAAGCTATCGGCAACTGAAACGGTTCACACCCTATATTGCAGCGGGAGTGAGCTTGACAGCTTGGAACACCGGAGGTAAGGCTCAAATGGGTTTTACATTGCCGGTAGGATTTGGGGTAAAGTATAAACCCTCGTTAAGACTAAACCTTGGAATTGAGTTTCTTATTAAGAAAACTTTTTCCGATAGTCTTGACGGGACTTCACTCAAGGATCCTTTGGGAATAAAGAGTTCTTTTATTAAAAATACAGACTGGTATTCAACACTGACTTTTAGTATCAGTTATGAATTCAGTAAAAGGTGCGCAGTGTGCAACTATAAAGACTGACTCGACATGGACGAACTTCAAAAAAAACTAACCTCCCTGAAACGTGACCGAATGCCGGTGCATGTTGCAATGATAATGGACGGCAATGGAAGATGGGCAAAAAAACGCGGATTCGTGCGAAGCGAAGGTCATGCTGAAGGAGTGTCTACAGTCCATAGGGTGACAAAACTTTCATCCGATCTCGGAATAAAATATCTTACCCTTTATGCCTTTTCAACAGAGAACTGGAACCGGCCTACTGATGAGGTTGACACATTGATGTATCTGATTGGCTGGGCAATAGAAAGAGAACTTCCTGAATTGTTGGAAAACAATGTTAAGATCCATCTTTTGGGAGATATTGACAGAATCCCGGAAGATGCAAAGAACCGACTTCTTTATGCACGTGACGCCACTGCTCATTGCACCGGTCTTCAGCTAAACATGTGTCTCAGCTATTCATCCCGATGGGAAATAACTGAAGCAGTCCGTAAACTTGCACGCAGGGCTGCTTCCGGAGAAATTGATCCGGACCATATTACTGAAGATCTTGTATCGGACAATTTAGCGACAGCCGGTATACCGGATCCTGATCTACTAATAAGAACAGGAGGAGAAGAGAGGGTATCCAATTATCTGCTATGGCAGATAGCTTATAGCGAATTATATTTCACCCCTGTGCTCTGGCCAGATTTCTCGGATGAGGAATATGTTGATGCCATATTGGATTTTCAGAATAGAGAACGCCGATATGGGAAGACCAGTGAACAAGTGCAGAATAACGAATAACTCAATTATCAGGAATGAAAAATCTGCTGAAGATTTCATTGATAGCTATGACAATTGCAGCCGGCTCCGCAGCAAATGCGCAGGAGGCTGTAGAATCGATTGTAAATGACACTATTTATAATCCGGACATCATATACTCGCCAATGCCGAAGATTTATGAAATAGCCGGAATTAAAGTGGAAGGAATCGATCACGTAGACGATTATATCATTATTGCCAATTCCGGTCTTTCTATTGGAGAACTGGTGGAGGTGCCGGGTACAGCCTTAACTAATGCCACAAAGAGATTGTGGCGTCAGGGACTTTATTCTAAGGTTCAGATCTCTGCAGAGAAGGTCCATGGAAATAAGGTATGGTTGGTTATTTCATTGCGTCAACAACCGAGAATGTCTGAAATGAGATTCTATGGTGCCAAAGGAGGTGAGAAAAAAGATATCACAGAACGCTTGTCGATGGTGCCCGGTCAGCAGATTACTCCTAATATTGTTTCTCGTGCCACTCAGATTATAAAGGACTATTATGGCACCAAAGGCTTTAAAAATGCCAGTGTTACAATTCAACAGGTGCCGGATGTGACCAAGGACAATCAGGTTTTTCTTGACGTTAACATTGACCGTCATAATAAAGTCAAAGTCCATAAAATCTATATTGAAGGCAATGAGGTTCTTTCAGATCGCAGAGTTAAGAATGCTATGAAGAAGACAAATGAGAACGGTAATATTCTTAATCTCTTCAAGCAGAAAAAATTTGTAGACAGCGATTATAAGGACGATAAAACACGAATAATACAGAAATATAATGAGTTGGGTTATCGTGATGCCAGAATCCTCAAAGATAGTGTTGTTAAATATGACGACAACACGGTAGGTGTATATATCGACCTTGAGGAAGGTAAAAAATATTATATAAGTGACATATCGTGGGTAGGTAATACCGTGTACCCCACAGAGGTTTTAAGTAAGGTGATTGGAATCTATCCGGGAGATTCTTACAATCAGGAATTGCTTGAATAACGTACAAAAGATGAT
>CAZXHO010000008.1:0-20547 GCA_964640365.1 uncultured Sangeribacter sp.
CTATACAGTTTCAATCTCCCCATCACCTCTCCTGTTGGTGGTTTTGATTTTATTTTGTAATTTTGCACAAATTATAAAGACAATATACCCATACTCAACATGAGCGAATTAGCTACTAAATACAACCCTGCTGAGGTTGAAGATAAATGGTATGCATATTGGATGGAACACGGTCTTTTCCATTCAGAACCAGATAACCGCGATCCTTTTTGTATTGTTATCCCGCCACCAAATGTTACCGGTGTGCTCCACATGGGACATATGCTCAACAATACAATACAAGATATACTCGTACGTCGCGCACGAATGCAAGGGAAAAATGCACTTTGGGTGCCCGGCACTGACCATGCAGCTATCTCTACAGAAGCAAAAGTGGTTGCAAAACTCGCTAAGGATGGAATCCAGAAAACAGATCTTTCTCGCGAAGAATTCTTAACCCATGCATGGGACTGGACAAATAAATATGGCGGTATTATTTTAAGCCAACTTCGTAAACTCGGAGCTTCTTGCGATTGGGAACGTACAGCTTTCACAATGGATGAAATCCGCTCAAAGAGTGTGATGCGTGTATTTTGTGAGCTTTATAACCGAGGTCTCATTTATCGCGGTGTACGAATGGTTAACTGGGACCCCAAGGCGCTCACAGCACTTTCTGACGAGGAAGTAATCTATAAAGAGGAACAAAGCAAACTGTATTACCTGAAATATATGATTGAAGGGGAAGATGGTAAATATATAGTTGTTGCCACCACCCGTCCGGAAACTATTCTGGGTGACACCGCAGTCTGCGTTAATCCAAATGACGAACGTTACACATGGCTCAAAGGTAAGAAGGTCATTGTTCCTATGGTAGGAAGATCCGTTCCTATAATAATGGATGATTATGTAGAAATGGACTTCGGCACAGGCTGTCTGAAGGTTACGCCTGCACATGATGTCAACGATTACATGCTCGGAGATAAATACGGTCTGGATTCAATCGATATATTTAATGACAACGGCACTATCTCTGAAGCCGGTGGAATGTATGTCGGCATGGATCGTTTCGACGTTCGCAAACAGATTATGGTTGACCTTGAGAAATCCGGACTCGTTGAAAAAGTTGAGGACTACATAAATAAAGTTGGACATTCGGAACGAACAGATGCTGTCATTGAACCTAAGCTGTCTATGCAATGGTTTGTAAAAATGCAGGATCTTGCTGTTCCTGCTCTGGAAGCGGTGGAGAGCGATTATATTAAATTCGTACCCGCCAAATATAAAAATACTTATCGCCATTGGATGACCAATATCAAAGACTGGTGTATCTCACGTCAATTATGGTGGGGTCATCAGATTCCGGCTTGGTATCTTCCCACAGGTGGATATGTAGTCGCTGAAACAGAAGAGGAAGCTCTTCTAAAGGCTATTGAAAAAACTGGTAACCCCGAGCTTACTCTTGATGACATTAAGAGAGATTCGGATTGTCTTGACACTTGGTTCTCTTCTTGGCTGTGGCCTATTTCCCTCTTTAACGGTATCCTTGAGCCGGAAAACAAAGATTTCAAATATTATTATCCCACAGCAGATCTTGTAACCGGACCGGATATTATTTTCTTCTGGGTTGCCAGAATGATCATTGCAGGATATGCGTTCTGTAATGACAAACCATTCAGTAACGTTTATTTCACAGGTATAGTCCGCGATAAAATCGGGCGTAAAATGTCCAAAACCTTAGGCAATTCTCCCGACCCTCTCGATCTTATCGATAAATTCGGTGCCGACGGAGTGCGTATGGGTCTGATGCTTGCTGCCCCTGCCGGACATGACATAATGTATGATGATTCCTTGTGTGAACAAGGCCGTAATTTCTGTAACAAGATATGGAATGCATTCCGCCTTGTTAAAGGATGGCAGGTTGATTATGAAAAGCCACAACCGGAGGCATCGAAAAGAGGTATCGAATGGTTTGAAGCTGAAATGAACCGTACACTCATTGAAGTGGAAGATCTGATGGGCAAATTCCGCATATCAGAGGCTCTGATGGCTATCTACAAACTCTTCTGGGATGAATTTTCATCATGGTATCTTGAAGTTATTAAACCGGCCTATGGTTCCCCAATGGATGGCAAGACGTATGAAAGTACTCTTCATTTCTTTGATACTCTACTCCGACTGCTTCATCCTTTTATGCCTTTCATAACCGAAGAACTTTGGCAGCATCTCTATGAACGTAGCAATGGAGAAAGCATCATGACTGCTCAACTTCCTACCGCTAAAGAATATAACGAAGAGATTATTAAACGTTTTGACCATCTCAAAGAAGTGGTAGCAGGAATCAGGACAGTTAGAAAACAGAAACAGATACCTCAGCGTGATTCTTTGGAATTACTTGTAAAAGGACCGCATAACGAAAGCCTTGATTCTATCCTCGAAAAAATGGGTAATCTTTCCAATATAAAGAGCGTTGAGGAAAAACCGGCTGCCGCTGCATCATTCATTGTAGCATCTACAGAATACAGCATACCTGTGACTGCTAACATAAATGTGGAAGAGGAATTAAAGAAACTGAATTCAGATCTTGAATATTATGAGAAATTCCTCGCCTCTGTTAGAAAAAAACTTTCAAATGAGAAGTTCGTAGCTAATGCACCCGAAAAGGTTGTGGCGCTCGAAAAAAAGAAAGAAAGCGATGCACTCGAGAAAATAACAGCCATCCAAGCTGCTATTCAAGCATTGTCTTCCAATATCTGAAAATGATTTAATATCCGTATTTAAAGCCTGATGATTGGAGAATGTTTTTCAATTATCAGGCTTTTAAATTGTAGTTTTCCTTCTTCTTAAGAGAATGAAATAAAGTACATATAAATAGTATCCTATCCTATTACTATTAGAAAAATATGTTTGGAGATATCTCTGATATGAAAATCAAAGTTGGTATTTTGGATACCACGAAATTAGAAGTAATTTTTAATGGGACTTATATTTCAGAGGGTTCAGTAAGATTAGAAGGTTCATATTGCTTTGACGTGACCGAACTGTCAGAGTGCCAAATCTCTATCTCTCCCCTATCTTTGGAAAACTCCTATTTTCAGATTAATGGTGTGACCATTGGTAAAGATTTTCATTGGCAGCAGAAAGAAATACAGCGATTTAAGGGTGACTTGATATTAAAAATCATACCAAACCGTATTATCGTAATTAATGAAATTCCTATTGAAGAATATCTTATAAGTGTCATTTCAAGCGAAATGAAATCTACGGCACCATTGGAATTTATGAAAGCTCATGCGGTAATATCAAGAAGCTGGTTAATAAAGCAAATTATTGACAAACATTTTGAAAAGAATTTAAATAATACTACTGATACTGAGAAGGAGAGAATTGTTTGGTACGATCGTTCGCAGCATAGTGAATTTGATGTGTGTGCCGATGATCATTGCCAACGATATCAAGGCATTTCCCGGATTATAAATTCCAAGGCCGAAGAGGCTGTCAAATCAACAAAAGGCTTAATTCTCACAAATGACGGCAAAATTTGTGATACTCGGTTTTCAAAATGTTGCGGAGGTGCTTTTGAAATTTTCCCTTCTTGCTGGGGGGATGAAGAGCATCCATATCTTTCGAAAGGTCTCGATATGGAGGTATTTCATGAAATTCCTGATCTCTCCAATGAAGAAAATGCACGAAAATGGATATTATCATCCCCTAATACTTTTTGTAATATTAATAATGATAATCTATTAGAAAGCTCATTGAACGGATATGACAGAACTACTACAGACTTTTTCAGATGGAAAGTTGAATACAAGCCTACATATCTATCACGAATTATAAATCAACGCACGGGAATAGATTTTGGTGAAATAATAGACATAATACCTGTAAAACGCGGTGTTTCAGGGAGACTAATAAAAGTTAAGATATCTGGTACGAAAAAAAGTATGATAATTGGAAAAGAACTTGAAATAAGAAGATCTTTGAGTGAGTCTCATCTTTACAGTTCAGCTTTCGTAGTCGATAAAATTTATAATAGGTTATCAAAGGATGTAGAAAGGTTTATTTTTAGAGGAGCGGGCTGGGGACATGGAGTTGGTCTATGCCAGATTGGCGCAGTAGGAATGGCATCTAAAGGGTATAATTATAAAGAAATACTTTCACACTATTATCCCGGAAGCATTATTCGTGAAATAGACGGTGGTCTCATAAAAAGAAAGTAGATTCTTTTTATATGTAAATATAAATTAAAAACGATGCCGGGTTCCTTCTCAGGTGCCGGCATCGGTTGTTATTCATGATGTAAGGTCGTTGATATCTTGAATGGCATTCAAAATCTAATTGATTATTTCTGACTGCCATATTGTCATCAATTTTACTCCGCTAAGTTAACCTAAATATTTTAATCACGCAAATTATTCGCTTAAAAATTTTTAAGTTTTTTAAACAATAGTTCTTTAAAAAATATTAAACCTGATTTTTAACATGATATTGCGGGGTCGCAAAGAATAAGTGCTGGTATAGATGTTCATGTCGGCATAATTAATACTTACAAATTCCTTGCGGTTGAAAATATTGTTAAACTCTAATTCCCAGTCAATTCGTCTTGTCTTATATTTAAAATTAATATCACCAAACCAAGAATGCCTTCCCTTAGTAGTCATGTTAGTATAATTATCTTCCATAGCCACATTAATTACAAATTGCGGTGTTAGGAAAAAATTGAGATCAAGACGACCTGTATACTGGTTGATTGTCATAGCATCCGACTTGTTTACAGCAGTATAGTTTCTGTTTTCGCTATATGCGAAACCGAGAGCAGCACCAATCCATTTGGCAGGAGTTGTAGCAAACATCAGGTTTCCGCTCCAATATTGAGCTTTATAATCTACCGGTTCTTTATCAATTATCTGTTTACTGGTGTAATGACTTAGATTACCACCTATCTTCAGAGTAGATTCCCAGAAATTAAATCCTTTATTTATATTACCAGTTAGTACATACCGGTTAGAAACGAATGGTATGTCATACACATTTCTCAGAGTAACCAATCCGTCATATTCATATCCTGTCATAGTGTTCTGACTACTTCTAAGCCATCTTCCTTCAGCATTGCCAAATAATTGTAACATTGCATTGGAGTAATGATATTCAAGAGTGGTATACCATGTTTTATCAGTCATGGTCTTATCTATGAGATATTCACGAAATGACAAATAATCAGTCATGACTATCCCCTGGGCTACACGTCCTGAATTGTCGTGCATGCGATAGAACGACGATGATAGTCCCCACCAGCTCTTCCCAAATCTCTGTGTCATTTTAAACACGGAATTAAAGTTTAGGTAGTTCCAAGTTCTGTTCCTATCTGTATATAGTCTGTCGCCCAGCCATTGACAACTATATCCGAAAGGGAATCTTGCTTCAACATAAAATTCTCCAAAGGGATATACGATCTTAGGTTCCACTCCAAATTCTCCTTTTCCAAAAGTGTAATCGTTAGCAACATTTGCCAAAGAAGAGTCCCGAAAACCGGTCAGCTCTGAAGATACACTCTCAATATCCACATTACCAAAAATAAAGGTATCTAATATCAATTTACTAAAACGGTGATTTAACCCGGTCTTTACTTCGCCACGAAAATCATTTGTGGTGTAATCCTGAGTCAACTCTTCTCCGAGGGCCGATTCTCCGAATACAGACGCAGGGGTGACTGCAAGTGACTGCGGACGATGATTCCAGCCAATGGCAGCTTGTAATTCCCATGCTTGCTTTTCTTGGTTCAATATGATGAAAAATTTGTCATCTATTGAAAAAGATGGATTTTCAAGAAACTGGCAAACATCGGTTGAACTTCCAATGAAACTTGCCGCCGTACTGCTATTGCCCTTATCTTTATCCCATGCGGCGTTGATATTAAGAGAGTTCGACAAATAATAAGATGCCGAGTTATATTTATAAGTAGTAGAACCGGTCAAATTGTGGATATAATTTTTACTGATGATTCGCTGAGAAATCCACCGATAGTCACCGGTAGGAAGATATTGTTCCGTAACCGTTTCTCCATTTTTCTTTAACACATCATCCAGATAAGCCACACTGAGATTGAGAGTAGAAAGAGAATCAATTTTGAAGATGTTGTTCGTACTGATAGTATTTGAACGATTTTTTAAGTATCGCTTCAGTGCCACACCGGGCGTACGCGGAACAACGACTGAAAGAGGAGCTCTGTTAAAAAAAATCATTGAACCATCTTCAGTAAGCCTATTTTGTTCAGCTGTCACATTATCACCACTGTTATTACCTTTATATGTGGTAATAGTCTGACCTTTTTTCCCAAAATACATAGCTACTCCCTCCGCTGCCCACATCAGCGGCTCATATCCCGCACCTAACATTCCATTCATTGTTAATGTCCCACGGGCTGCTGACTTGAGTTTGAGGTTAATTGTCACGTCCTCTGACGGACTCCAGTTCTGCAATGCCTTTATAGGTTGATGATTCTGATATACTTGAACCGAGGCAACATCATTGGCAGAGATATTATTAGTAGCTATACCATAACGTCCCTCTAAAAGATCCATATCCTCCACGTAGAAATTTTTTACCGTCTTTCCGTTAAAGGATATGTGACCATCATCAGAAACTTCAAGTCCGGGCATCTTTTTGATCACGTCGCCTATTACGCGGTCATTGGCATCTTTATAAGCACCGACTCTGTAGCTCAATGTGTCTCCTCGCTCAGTTATTTTATCTGCCACTACTGTCACTTCCTTAAGCTCTATTCCCCCCTCTTCCATAACAATATTCAGTATTTGACTCTTTGCCAAAACCGTCTTCTCTACTGTTTCAAATCCAAGAAGAGAAACTCTGACAACCATCTGTTCTGTCGAGGTATCTATCGTTATCGAGTAATCACCTTTTTCGTTGGAGTTGCCATAACCTTCAATTATTCCATCACACATCACTGTGACAAGGGCCTCCAAAGGTTCACCACCGGCATCCGTAATCTTGCCTGAGATAATGATTTCTGCATTTGAATACAAAAATCCTATGACGAGTAGGAATATGGAAATATGATAGCGTAGCATATTTAACGGATATTATTCTAATTCAAGTGGAGTGTATTCATGCTTCCGAGATGTAATTTGCTTTCCGGTGACATATTCTATGTACATCACTCCTGTGGTTTTGATATAGTTCTCATTTAGCTCACGTTGCAGTTTCTGAACCTTCTCACGAGTAGATGGTGAATACTTTTTGCGTCTTGGCTCAAACATCGGGAATATGCCTTTATTGACGGCCACTGTCTCCCAGCTATATTCATTCTTTGAATCGTTGATCTGCATTATACAACCGGGGAGTCCACCGAATTTCCATGGTCCTGAGGAGACTGGAATATCCTTTGCAAACCACGCAACATAATCTCGCCCCCGCCATTGACAAGTGGCTTTCTGGCATAGGTAGCCACAGATTTCCTTAGTCTCTTTCTCAAGGGTCCATTTCTGGAGAGGGAAAGGCTCAGAATACATCAGATTTTCACTATCTATTGCAAGTGGCATCGCTGCCCATTCTTCAAGTTCATTCCCCTTAACTTTTATATTGGAGTATTGATATTCTATCCAATAATCAGACCTGTCTCCTATCAACCACCGTGCAGCCGGATAGTTGGGTGCTTTCGGATGATTATTAAGCCAAACAGCCAAGCTATCTTCATTCACCTCTTCGAAATGACTGCTGTATTGAGTTAATCCCTTTCCTATCTTAAGTTGACCTTCATCTATCCAAGTTGACTTGTCTTTTACATCCAAGGCATTAAAAGCATAGAGAATGCGAATATTGGCTGTGTCTTTTGCCATTCTTTCTCGACATTTTCTAAAGACATCGAAAGCGACTTTAGCATCGGAATCTTTCCGTTGAGCATGGATATTAAATACTGAAAACAAGCTTATTACTATAAGTATATATTTAAAATATGATTTCATTTCTATTTGAGTTTATATATTATCGGTAAATATAAAGTACTTGCCACCGGAGAGCCATATCGCATCGCCGGTTTGAATTTAGTGATCTTTCCACAAACCCTTAACGCCTCATCATCTAATGCTTTGGATAATGATTTATCAATCTTGCGGCTTATTACTTCTCCGTTCGAAGCGATATCAAACGCAACAATGACTTTCCCTTCCTCATGATTATTTTCAGCTTCCTTGGGATATTTTAAGGTATTCATAAGAAACAGCATTAAAGCCTCCTGACCCCCTATGAACTCCGCTTCTTGAAAAGTGCCATTCATCTGTTCTTCTTGGTCGCGAGCTTCAGAAATTTGATTATCTGATTCCTTTTCTATATTTTTTGTATTTTCAGTTTGAGCCGTAAAACTATAGTTAAGGGAAGTATTTTGAAATTGGTCTACTATTGTCTTTACAGGACTTAGATTACACGCCATTACTCCGATTATAAATGCTGGAAGAATAGCGATGATTGTGAAACGCCTGAAACCTGATGAGTTTT
The DNA here is from genome assembly GCA_964640365.1 of uncultured Sangeribacter sp. Lineage (GTDB taxonomy): Bacteria > Bacteroidota > Bacteroidia > Bacteroidales > Muribaculaceae > Lepagella. The sequence continues at coordinate 8,491 of CAZXHO010000008.1, forward strand.
TATTATTAATCATTATAATTCTTTTTCGAATATTGCCGGCATTTAGAAAATCAGCCGGTAGATTAAATTTTGTTCCGAATGCTGCCCTTACAAGAAAATGCTGGTAAGAAACAGGATTCACACCACTTTTAATAACATCCTCATCTGCTTGGAATTCATGAATTTCTCTAAGCTCATCACGCAACATCCAAGCCACCGGATTGAACCATTGATATGTAACCATGATTTGTGCAATAAGTAAATCCAAGAAATGCCGATGCCGGATATGTGCTTTCTCATGGGCTATGATCATCGAAATAAATTTGGATTTATATATTGTTTTCCCCATAATGATTAGAGATCCCCAATTAAATGGAGGCAAGTCTTCATCTTCTGTTACTCTAATTGTTGGTGTGGCGGTTTCAATACGATGAGATTTCCTGATTATGAGTGATATCCTAATCAAACCCACAACATACCATATACCAACACATATCACTCCCAGAGAATATACTAAAATGAGAACCGACTCGATTGTCTTCTGTCTTTCTATACCTCTTCCCGTTGATTGAATTTCTTGTGATGAAAAAGCAATCGAGGAAAATGTATCAGGAACGTTACCCACAATGGCCTGATCTTTAAACACCAATAAAGGAGCAAGCAATGATAGCATATAAATAATATAGATTGTCAATCTGTTAAGGCCATACTGCTTCTTATCAGACATAAAAAATCTATATGGGAAGTAACAAACTAACATTACTAACCCTGATAAAATTGCATATGAAAATATTGCACCCATAAGTTATCTATCTTTTTTCCCTGATTCCATAAGCTTAATAATTTCCTTAAGCTCCTCAAGGGTAATTTTATTCTCTTCTGCCAATGCGGAGACGGCGTTTTTATATGAGTTGCTGAAGTAATTCTTAATTAGCTCTGCGAAAGATTTGTCGCGGAAATATTCTTTATTGACAATCGCCTTAAACCTATGCGTGGGTCCAAAACAATCATGTGTAATATAACCTTTCCCCTCCAGCGTGCGGACAGTGGTGGCAACTGTATTAAAAGGTGGCTTGGGGTCCGGATACAATTCCACCATTTCTCTAATGAATAAAGGACCTTTCTCCCAGAGCATATTCATTATTTCTGCTTCCTTTTCAGTCAACGTCTGTTTCTTTCTTCCTGCTTTCATATCTTATGCTTAAAACTTAGTTTATTATTAATTCTGTGGCAAAGATAAAACTTATTTTTAAATTACACAACTTATTAATACGTTAGTACCAATCTTATTTTTTATTTCATTAGTTTTTAACCGTATATATTAAAGTAAAAATAAAAATAGTTTCAGAGAAAAACTTCATTTTGGAGTTTCCCCTGAAACTATATTATGAAATCCGTACTAATAATTTATACCGATGAAGACTATTTAAGCACACTACACGATTCTATAGACGGAGTCCAAATCCCAACATAAGGTTTTGCTGGTGCTTAAAATTTCCAAGACGATAACCCACATTCAGATAGACATTTTTAGTGATAAAAGTTTTCAAAGTTAACGATTGGAAAAATGCCTTATCTCCTTTAGGATTTATAAAGTCGAAGCCTAATCCTGCATTAACAGAAAAAATAGGAGCAGTTAGCTCAGCTTGTGCAGCTAATCCTACACTGAGTTGCTTGCCAATTGGCGGTCTTCTGAATTTAATATCTTCTCCAAAAGTACCCTCTACCCAAAAAGGAGCAAGACCTGCACTTTCATCCCATTGAATATTAAGAGCTGGACCTACAGCAACCCACCGGTTTAGTTTTCTCAAGGGAGAAAATTGAAGCCCCAAAATTCCAAATTTACCGGGACAAATCTGTGGATCTTCAGTGTTTTGTAATTTTACTACTCGTTTCCTATATGCACCGAACACTGTTATGTCATAATTCCACTTCTTTCTATCCGCCTCTTGTTCCAGTGTCCTTCCATCAATTTGCTGATCCTCCTGTGGATTCAAAATATAGGCTATTCCCACTTTTGCTCCAACTGTATTTACGCCACCATTTGGCCACGATGTATTTCCATTAGAATAATGCTGGACATCCAATCCAAAAGACAACTGACATTTTTTATTCAATTGATAAGTGAAACCTAACCCGAGCCCCATATGTGCAGTGACAGCTGTACTTACAAGGGCATTGTTGTGAGGATCTTGGTCATTGTTGTGTCTCCAGCCAAATGCGGCTCCAAATTGCCATTCATATCCGAGCCAGAAGTTTTTGGATAGATGGGTGATAGGAGCACCTTGGTATACATAAACCGAAACAGGAGACCCAAGTGGTTTCGGTGAGAAAAAGAGATTACTGGCTACCCCTATTCCTTGATATAGACCTTTGTATATAATACCCTCTCTGGATGAAGGATTATACCTGAAACCGGCACGCAAATCAATTCCGAGTGTTGAATTTACCTCGCTATCGTACTGGTTCTTCCCTTTAAGAAAATCATTCGTATGAATAACTGTACCCGGAGTTGCCTCAAAACCCAAATTCCATTCAGGATTTAGTCTGAAGCCTGAAGGAATAGTATCACAAAAGGCGGGTAAACTTACTACCAAAAGGAATAGTAAACTATATATCTTATTCATATGACAATTTTATTTCATGACTTACTGGGTATTCTGAACTACAGAAGAAATCAACGGTATATTGTTCTCCGGTTATACTGTTGCGGAGAATGATTATTCCATGGTCCGATGCACGTGAATAGGTGATTACACATACAACGCCCAATTTCTTGTTAGCAGGAATTTCATATGTAAAGACATCACTTGAATTAATATTATTTATGTATATTTTTTCACCAACAGTAACAGTATTCATGTCTTCCAATTCCCAATCATCATCAACATATTTCAAAACAGGTATATCGAGGGTAAAACCATTCAACCATTGCTGGATAGGGGTTATATCGATTATAGCTTGAGAATTATTAAAAGGTCTGAAATCAAGATATTGAAGCAAAGAACTATTATTTGTATAAGACGCTGAATGAGTTTCCGTACGGACATCCTCTTCTACTCCTATACTATTGTCATAAACAACTTCTATAACTTCAAGAGGCTTACCTTGCTCAATTTCAAGGTAAATATATTTTGCAGCATAATCATATGACAGACACACTTTTACCTTTATTGGTTCACTGAATGCATTGTAATTACTCTTAATACTTAATTCCTTACCCGTAAGTGAGACAGAATAATTAGCAACCGGACTATTGTATACAATCTTTTTCAACTCAGAAATGGAAATTTCTTTGTCTACTATATTATCGTTGTTATCATAATAAGTAATATATTCCTTAGCCTCGGAAGAACCGTATAAATAGATATGGTTCAAAGAAGTGAGGGATATCTCACGAGACCAGACTCCCCCATCTCCTCCTATTGTGACTTTTAATTCTTCAGGCATATCTGGTCCTTCTATAAACACTTCATCATTGCATCCATTTAAAAGAAGAATGGGGAATAAAATGACTATTAAAATAAGTAATCTATACATCTATTAGCTATATTATGAAATCAAAATATTATCCTTAATCCGGTTATCAAAGAAGTATTATGAGAAAAAGAAATAAGCAACTACTACTGCCGCCACAGCTCCTGTCAAATCTGCAAGCAAAGCATATCCTGCGGCATAACGTGTTTTCATTACCCCCACACTTCCGAAGTAAACCGCAAGAATATAAAAAGTGGTATCGGTTGACCCTCTTACAGCCGCTGCAAGCCGGCTCACAAATGCATCCGCTCCATTTTCCTTCATAACGTCCAACATCATGGCACAAGACCCACTTCCACTCAAAGGCTTCATGAGCATTGTTGGCAATGCTCCAACCCAACGCGTATCAAAACCGAGTGCGCCAACTCCGGATTCAACCCATGATGTGAATGCATCTAAAGCTCCCGATGCACGGAACATTCCTATACCAACCAGTATTGCAACAAGATAGGGAATTATCATTACAGCAGTTTTAAAGCCTTCTTTCGCTCCTTCGATAAATGTATCGTAAACGTTTACTTTCTTTCGTATCCCTGCAACCAGAAATGCTATTATTACACTAAATAATATTAGATTGGCGGCAAATGTAGAATAAATCTCCATTTTATCTGCCGGCAGCGAGGAAAAGAACCATACCACCAGTGCCACTACCCCACAGATTGAGGCAAGCCACCCTAAAATAACGTGATCCATTCTTATCCGTTGCTTTATACAGAGTGCGGTCAAACCTACTATAGTGGCTATGGCTGTTGCTATCAGTATGGGAATGAAAATATCAGTTGGATTTGAAGCTCCTCCCTGTGCACGATACATCATGATGCTAATAGGAATTAGGCAAAGACCGGATGAATTCAGCACAAGAAACATGATCATAGCATCTGTAGCAGTATCTTTCTCTTTATTTAACGTCTGCATCTCCTGCATGGCTCTCAGACCCATTGGAGTGGCAGCATTATCAAGTCCGAGCATATTGGCTGAAATATTCATGAAAATAGCGCCCATTGCCGGGTGACCTTTAGGAATCCCCGGGAAAAGTCGTGAAAAAAACGGACTGATCAATTTTCCGAAAAACTCGATCACCCCTCCCCTCTCTCCTATTTTCATTATTCCCAACCATAGGGTCAGGACTCCTGTAAGGCCCAAAGAAATTTCGAAGGCATAGGCTGCCTGAGAGAAAGAACTGTTCATTATCTCGTTCCAGACTGCAAGATCGCCGTAAAACAGCGTACGCCCTGCAGCCATAAGAAACGCTATGACAAAGAAAGCTATCCAAATCCAGTTTAATACCATAACGGACTTTAAAATAAATGCCGGATAGCGGCTACCCGGCATTCTGTAAAATATATAAGTATATTATATTTTGCGGATGCCCATGATTTCTCTTACATCCTTCAGAGTATCTGCTGCATAGGCTCTTGCACGTTCAGCACCACTTTTCACAACCTTGGAAAGATATTCATCGTTGTTTCTTATATCTAGAATACGCTCTCTAATGGGCAATGTTACCTTAAGCATGTCTTCAGCAAGTTGCTTTTTCATATCTCCATAGCGGATTGAACAGTCTGCATATGCCTTCCGATAATGGTCAGTTACTTCCTTTCCGGAAACGAGGTCAAGCAATGTAAACAGATTCTCTACAGGCTGGCTGACCGGTGAATTGGGTTCCTTTGGACCCTCGTCCGTGACAGCACGCATCACTTTCTTGCGAAGAGTCTTTTCATCGTCTATCAGGTAAATGCAATTTCCTTCACTCTTACCCATCTTGCCGGAGCCGTCAAGACCAGGCACCTTGAGGGCTTCTCCTCCGAAATTGAAATTTACAGGTTCACCAAAATAATCGGTTTTATAGAAAGAATTAAATCTTCTTGCAAACCTGCGTGTGAGCTCAAGATGCTGTTCCTGATCTTTTCCTACAGGTACAAAATCTGCATGATGGATAAGGATATCTACTGCCATCAAAGTTGGATAAGTCAGCAATCCTGCGTTTACCCTCTGGTTTGTTTGATTGCCTATAATCTCTTTCTCTATTTCATCGCTGTCTGAGGTTATTCCGAGTGCCTTTCTTGCCTTGTCTTTAAATGACGCTGTGCGCATAAGTTCTCCTATGCCTACATGCATATTGAGCAGCAGATACATCTCTGAAATTTCAGGAACATCGCTCTGCACATAAAGTGTATTTTTTTCAGGGTCAAGACCGGCGGCAAGATATTCTGCCAAGATATCCTTAACGCTCTCATGGAGCATCTTTGGATCAGGATTAGTTGTCAGGGCATGAAGGTCGGCTATAAAAAATCGGCAATCATAATCATCCTGCATTCTTAAAAATTTACTTAATGCACCATAATAGTTGCCTAAGTGGAGATTTCCCGTAGACCGGATACCACTGACCACTATTTTCTTATCTTTCTCCATTTTTATAAGTTTATATCTTTTTAGTCCTTATTAATATGCAAATTTAGCCATTTTTATCGGGTCAGATAACAATCTGTTGATTTTTTTTCATCAACCTACTGAGCATATGCCGTTTTTGTGAGTTATTTTATGGCTACCAATAATCTTTATTTATCTTTGTCATTATAGAAATGGGTAAGTTGCTTCTTATTTATATCAACTATACCACAGTCTATGCATATTTAAACTTCTCCCGACTCATAAACCGACAATCTGAGTATATGTAGTTTATTTAGCGAACTGACTGGAATAAGGCATAACTGAGAGAAGACTTAACCTGTCTCACAGATATTCACCTTACCTTAGGTCAAGAATAATGGTAGTTGCTCATGATTGTGGACCATAATTCATAACTTTCACCTTAAAAAACTAAATTCAAAATTATGGCAAGTATCATGGTTAAATTCAGACCTTCCAGAATTAGTGAAAATGAAGGAGTAATCTACTATCAGGTTGTACATACCAGAAGATCCAAGCAGTGGTCAACAGGATATAGAGTATTCAAAGATGAATGGGATCTCGATAAGGACAGATTACGCATAACTCCTGACAATGATCGGATCAATTATCTATTCTCCATAAAGCAAAAAATTAAATGGGACATGGAGAGATTGTTGAATATTGTTGATAGATTTCAGGAAAAGGGTCAACAGTTCACTTGTGAGAATGTTATTCAAACTTTTTCTGTTGAAACTATGAAACACTCCTTCATTCATTTTATGAAAGATCAAATTATCAAACTTAAGGAAATGGGGAAAGTGAGAACCTCCGAAACATACACCACAGCCTTAAATTCTTTTCTAAAATTCCGTAATAATGAGGATATACCCATGGAGGGTATCGACACGGACCTAATGGAAAAATATCAGGCATATTTGAAGAAAAAAGGCTTGGTACCCAATTCTATATCCTTTCACATGAGAATTCTGAGAGCAGTATTCAATCGTGCGGTAGAAAAAGGAATAACTGTTGACAGAAAACCCTTCAGAAGGGTATACACTGGCATTGACAAGACTACAAAAAGAGCATTACCTATTAAAATAATCAAACGAATTTTAGGGATAGACCTTTCAGGTAAGGAGAAAGAGAGATTTGCAAGAGATATTTTTATGCTTTCTTTTTATTTTAGGGGCATGAGTTTTATAGATATGGCTTTTCTTAGAAAAAGCGATCTTAAAAATGGATATTTACATTACAGAAGAAGGAAGACAGGGCAAGAAATATCTATTGCTTGGACAAGGGAAATGCAAAGAATTCTTGACCAATATACTCCTAATCCGACACAGTTTCTTCTGCCAATTATAACTTCTACCGATCATTTGCCACTTTCTCAGTGCCGAAGGAAACAATATGTCATCAATAAATATCTTAAAAAGGTGGGTGCGGCTCTTGATATTCCTATGCCGCTTACTTTATATTGTACCCGCCATTCTTGGGCTTCTATTGCAAGATCTAAGGGAGTTCCCTTGAATGTTATCAGCAATGGTTTGGGTCATGATAATGAATTGACTACGCAAATATATCTCGCATCATTAGATTCTTCTGCAGTTGACCGAGCAAATGCTTTGATTATTAAAGCATTGTATTAAAGATAAAAATAATTAAATCATTGAATATATTAAGTCAATTATTGGACTATTATAATAAACTTTAGAATTTCGAAGAGCTGTATGATAGAAAGGCTTATTCAAATGAAAAGTTGAGAATCTAATTCTGTTGCATTCTAACGAATTTTGCATTAAAACAAGATAATTTTTTAAATATGGATTATCTTTTTCCCTATGTTGGTTGTTATATACATATACCTATTATAATGGTAGCCTAGCATAGATAGTGCACGACTGATTTATTATATAGGTCATGAAAAAGGTATCATAATAAATGAAACAGACAAGATTTAAAATATTTACAGGGCTGTGCGCAATAGCCTTATGCTTATCTTGTAGTTCAGCATTTGCTCAGAAGAGCGTTTCTGAGTTGAATACTCAAGATAGTGTTGGGCTTTCAGCCGGTATTAATAAAGTTCTTTTTCTTGGCGACTCCATGACCGGATGGATGGCAGAACGCCTGAACGCATACGGTGACATTAACAATTTTGAAGTTGCTACTATAATTTGGGACGGCTCAACAATTCAGAAATGGGCTAATTCTCCTAAATTAAATGAATTAATTGAGGGAATTAACCCCGATGCAATTATGGTTAGCCTCGGAATGAATGAATTGTTTGAATCAGATCCTGATAAAAAAATTAAAAGCTCGGTAGGTAAACTTAAAGAAGCTTTTGGTGATAGACCCTTTTTATGGGTTGGACCACCTTCTTGGCCCGGTCATTCAGAAGGCAAAATTTTGAATGATTGGCTTGAGAACGAATTGGGTGAAGGTAATTTTTTCAGAAGCTTTGATCTTAAACTCTCAAGACAAAGCAAAGCTAACCCTCACCCAACTAAAGAGGGCATTTGTGAATGGATGGATCAGGTGATTGAATGGATACCTGATAACTCTAACTTGAAATTTCAATCTCTTGATGTCCCCGCACCCGGTGCAATGTCAAGAGGTAAGACCTTTATTTATAAAAGGATAAAAGAGAGCCTATAATAATACAAGGTCCCTGATTGTTATTGAAATTTTCCGGCTTACATAACTCGAGATTCGGGATGTTGGTGTTTACCGCGTCCCGAATCGTTTTTTAAGAGGATAAAAGTTATAATCTAAATCTTTACAGGAAGGCCTCAGTGAATAATGTTCACCTCTAACATCCAAAGATTTATTAGATAACAGCGATCAAATTATATGATGTCCCGATTACCTAAAATCTCTAATTCTTATCCCATTATAATAAATTTATTTTTATTTCTTGATATTTTTCTCTAATTTTGCTCTGTAATGCAATTCACAGAACAAACCTATATAACTATACGGGTTTGACAAACAATTACTCTTAGGATTGCACACCCTGAACTTAGATAAGACATATTAATTTCTATATCCACTTTTTTTCAATTAATCCATATGAAACTGCGATACATCACATCTTGTTTATTATTGGCGGCTTCCGCAATACCATCATTTGCTTTGGATTTTGTGTCAAAAGAACCGGCCGAAAGACTCTTCAACATTGGCGTAAGACTTGGCGTCAACGCATCCAATCAAACTTTTAGTAAAGATTACTTTTCAGCGTGGAACGTCAACAGCTGGGGCACCGGCATGGATATCGGGGTTGTCTTCAACATTAACATAAAGGAATTTATAGCAATTCAACCGGGTTTCTTTTTTGAATCAAGAAGCGGTAATTATTCCTATGTGGAGCCTTATGTGAATACAACTAATGAGAAAGATAAATATATTCAGGTTGGTCATTCACGTTCATACAATTTCCTGGTGCCCTTAATGGCTTCTTTTAGATTTAATCTCGCACACAATTTGAAATGGCTCGCTGAAGCAGGTCCCTTTGTTCAATTCAAACTACATTCTTCCGATTCCGATAAAATTGAAATAATAAATCAGGATACTCAAGGAGGAATTATTAAAACTGAAACGGCTAAGGGTAATTTTACTGATTTCGGGTTAAAAATTGGAACCGGTATAATGTTGAACGACAAATATTCTTTCTCAATCCATTATCTGGCTGGAGCTTCTGATGTGTGGAAGGCACCATGTGAAGGTGGTAAAAACAAGGCTTGGACTTTCACCCTCGGATATGATTTTTAAATCATACGCTGCCTTCTGTAATTTTGCCTAATTGTTCGAGGATTATTTCCACATTCTCCTTTTTAGGAGTACTAAAGTTTAATCTCGTTATAGAATTATCGCGTTTATACCAAGTTATCTGTTTCTTGGCATAGACGCGTGTGTTCTTTTGCATCCTTGCTATTGCTTCATCTTTGGTCAATTTACCATCGAACCATGCAAACATTTCTTTAAGTCCGACTGTATTTAAAGAATTAAGATGTCTGAGATGATAGACATTTCTTGCCTCTTCTTCAAGTCCCCTTTCCACCATGTCAATTACTCTTGAGTTAATTCTCTCGAATAAAGACTCTCTTTCGCCATCGAGACAAATTTTAAGGATATCGAAGTCTCTGACTCTTTTAGCTCCTGTGACGAGGGAACTATATGGTTTTCCTGATGTAAGGCAGATTTCTACCGCATGAAATACTCTTTTAGTGTTTTTTTGATCTACCCTTTCATAATACACAGGATCCAATTTGTGCAAGGTGTTAAGAAGCCATTCATCTCCTTTATTCTTCCAATCGTGAGCGAGATTTTTTCTTATTTCTTCAGGAATTGTGGGAAGATCATCGATGCCATTGCAGAGAGCATCCACGTACATCATTGAGCCTCCACACATTACTGCAATTTGATTTGAAGAAAAAATATTACCTAAAATTTTAAGAGAATCCTGTTCGAATTCACTGGCACTGTAATAAGCATCCAACGGAAGAATATCAAGCAAATGATGTTTTATCCCCTTCTGTTCTTCTATAGAGGGCATTGCCGTAACAATCGGAATGCCATGATATATCTGACGGCTGTCAGCAGAGATTATTTCTGTTGACAACTGCTTTGCTAATTCAATAGCAAGGGCCGACTTCCCTGAGGCTGTCGGCCCTGTAATTACTATTAATAGAGGTTTTTTCACTTCTTACATGCCAGACGGCATATGTTTATTATTACATCGGTAGCTTTTTCCATTGAAGGAATGGCTACAAACTCATATCTGCCATGGAAGTTTTCACCGCCTGCAAATATATTTGGACAAGGGAGTCCTTTGAATGAAAGCTGCGCACCGTCTGTACCACCTCTGATAGGTTGAACCTTTGGTTCTACTCCGGCTTCTACCATAGCTTTTTCTGCCAGCTCAACAATATACATTACCGGTTCGATTTTCTCTCGCATATTGTAATACTGATCCTTTATTTCAACACTTGCACAACCCGGGAATTCCATGTTTGTTTTACGCACAAGATGTTCTATCTCTCTCTTTCTGCTTTCAAACCTTGCACGGTCATGGTCACGAATTATATAACTGAGAACAGTCTTTTCTACAGTTCCTTCAATTCCAACAAGATGGTAGAATCCTTCATAGCCCTCTGTGTGCTCAGGAGTTTCCCACCTTGGCAGCATCACTATAAACTGAGTTGCAACCCTCATTGAATTGATCATCTTGTGTTTGGCGCTGCCCGGATGTACATTCCTACCCTTGATGGTGACTTTTGCACTCGCTGCATTGAAATTTTCAAATTCCAATTCTCCTACGGCACCACCATCCATAGTGTAAGCAAAATCTGCACCAAACCTCTCAACGTCAAATTTATGTGCACCTTGCCCGATCTCTTCATCGGGGTTAAAAGCTATGCGTATTTTGCCATGTTTGATTTCAGGATGCTTCTGTAGATATTCAACAGCTGTTATTATCTCTGCGATACCGGCCTTATCATCCGCTCCCAGAAGAGTGGTACCATCGGTTACGATCAGATCTTGACCCAAATAATTCAACAGCTCCGGAAATTCTTGGGGCGACAAGACTATATTTTCCTTTTCATTCAAAATAATATCGTTGCCGTCATAATTTTTAACAATCCTTGGATTAACGTGCTTTCCACTCATATCAGGAGATGTGTCGAGATGGGCAATAAAACCAATCACCGGTACTTTATCTGAACAATTAGCGGGCAAAGTTGCCATTAAATATCCATTTTCATCAAGAGATATCTCTTCGAGCCCCATTTCTTCCAGACGGTCTTTTAGAAATTTGGCAAAAATCATTTGACCGGGAGTAGAGGGGGTCATATTGGTGAGCTCATCGCTTTGAGTGTCAAATGACACATAGCTCAGGAATCTGTCAGTAACTGTCATGGTATATGTTATATAGTTGTTTCTAGTTTTATGGTACACGGCAGCCTCAAGCCCGGTTTAATTAGCTTTGGGCTACCCCACATACGCTACATGCAAAATTATAAAAAAATTTTAACAATATATATTAGAGTATGGAAAAAATAGTCCTCAACAAGTGGTAAAGACATTTAAGTGTTGGTTGTAAAAAACAAATCTGAATAAATTGATAAAATTCTTTGAAATGGTTTTATTCTC
>CAZXHO010000009.1:0-19994 GCA_964640365.1 uncultured Sangeribacter sp.
CTTCAGACGGCTTCCTGCCGTTTGGCGACACCGTTGAACTGGCATCAAAATATGGGGTTACAGCAATAGTACAACCCGGAGGAAGTATCCGTGACGAAGACTCCATTAAGGTAGCTAATGAAAAAGGCATAACCATGCTCTTCACCGGCATGAGACACTTCAAACATTAAATCCTTTGACCATGGAAAGGAATAAGACAGTTCTCGTGGTAGGTAGCGGTGGTCGCGAACATGCAATTGTGAAAGCTCTCGCCCGTTCACCACAAGTGGCGAAAATATATTGTGCTCCCGGAAACGCAGGAATCGCCGAAGATGCCGAATGCGTGGCAATCGGTGTGGAAGATGTGGATGCTCTTGTTGAATTCGCAAAGGCTCACAATATCGATATGACGGTGGTGGGTCCGGAGGCTGCTCTCGCTGCCGGACTCGTAGACGCAATGGAGAAAGAAGGGCTCAAGGCATTTGGTCCTACAAAGGATGCTGCAAAAATAGAAAGCAGTAAGGAGTTTGCCAAGCAGATCATGGCAAAATACAATGTTCCCACAGCAGCTTACGAAGCCTTCGATGACTTCGACAAAGCATGGGAGTATGTCAAAAACAGACCTCTTCCGGCTGTCATTAAATACGATGGTCTTGCAGCAGGAAAAGGTGTGGTTGTAGCCCTCACTTATGAAGAAGCTGAAGCTGCGCTTCGCGACATGCTTCTTGACTCAGCTTTTGGTAAGGGCAGAGTCGTGGTTGAAGACTTTCTTTCCGGGCCTGAATTCTCATTTATGTGTGTTATTTCGGGAACTAAGGTATATCCTTTGGCAGTGGCACAAGATCATAAGCGAGCTTTTGACGGTGACAAGGGTCCTAATACAGGTGGTATGGGTGCCTATTCACCGGTTCCTTTCATAACGGAAGAAATTCGTGAGAAAGCACTTAACGACATTATCCGGCGTACTGCCGATGGCCTCGTAAAAGAGGGCTTAACCTTCAAGGGTGTACTCTATGGTGGTCTTATCCTAACCGAGGATGGTCCTAAAGTAATAGAATTCAACGCTCGTTTTGGTGATCCTGAGACAGAAGTAGTTCTCCCGCGTCTCGAAAGCGATTTCTACGATCTGGTAGATGCTGCTGTAGATGGTAGGGAATGTGATACGAAATGGAGCGATGACGCATATCTCGGTGTCGTACTGGCATCACAAGGATATCCCGGCTCCTATAAGAAGGGTGTTGAGATTAAAGGCCTTGACAAACTTAATGCAGATGTCTATCATATGGGCACCAAGCGTGACGGAGATAAAATACTAACAGCGGGAGGTAGAGTACTTATGGTCGTAGGCAAAGGTAAGAACATTCAGGAAGCTAACGAGGCTGCTAAAGCCGAGATAGAAAAGATTGACTGTCCTACCCTCTTCCACCGCACTGACATCGGAAAGGCATCTCTTTAACACGAGATGCATACGGGATTACATCAGGTTAATTTTTAGATAATCTTAAAATAAAAGAAATCTTTTGAATTAACAGGCTTCCCGACATTTCCTTTACAACAACGGAAAACGAAATTCAAATGATAATAAGCGGAACACAATTAGCAAAAGAACTAAAAGAGGATGTGGCTCGACGTGTTGTCGAAGTCAAAAAGAAATATGGACGTGCTCCCCACCTCGTCGTGATTCTTGTCGGTGAAGATCCGGCAAGTCAGTCATACGTAAAAGGTAAAGGGAAAGATGCCGAAGAAGTTGGCTTCAAAAGTACAACTATAAGACGCCCGGATACCATCACTGAAGAGGAACTTCTCGGCTTGATAGCGGATTTGAATGCAGACAATACTGTTGACGGTGTTCTCGTACAACTTCCTCTTCCCTCTCACATTAATGAAGATAAGGTTATAGAGGCCATCAACAAAGATAAAGATGTAGACGGATTTCATCCTGTTAATGTGGCTGCATTGTGGCAGAAACTTCCTTGCACTCTTCCTTGCACCCCGAAGGGCATAATTAAGATGCTTGACAAAGCCGGGGTGGAGATTGAAGGGAAAAAAGCTGTAGTGGTTGGTAGAAGTAATATTGTGGGACTACCTGCTTCCAAACTTCTCCTTGACAGAAATGCCACAGTCACCGTAGCTCACAGCAGGACAAAAGATCTCGCCAAAGTCACCTCCGGTGCAGATATACTTGTGGTTGCCATCGGTAAACCTAAATTCATTACAGCCGATATGGTAGGTGAAGGTGCCGCAGTGATTGACGTAGGTGTAAACCGTGATCCTGAAACAGGGAAACTTTGTGGAGATGTAGATTTCGAAGCATGCAAGGATAAGGCCTCCGTAATAACTCCGGTTCCCGGCGGCGTTGGGCCTATGACCCGTGCTTGCCTGATGGAAAATACTCTTGAATGTTTCCTACGCAAAATGGAAAAAGAAGCGAAATAAACCGCTATATATAAATCTGATAAAACTAACACTACAGATATGATCGAAAGATACGGAAGGGATATTATGAGGGAGGTATGGACGGAAGAAAATAAATTCCGTGCCTACCTTAAAGTGGAGCTTCTTGCAGCAGAAGCGTGGATGGAATTGGGTGTAGTGCCTCCTGAAGATGTTGAGAAACTGAACGCCAAAGCAACATTCAACATCGACCGCATCAAGGAGATTGAACTTCAGACCCGCCATGACATCGTAGCGTTTACACGCACGGTCAGCGAATCGTTGGGCGAAGAACGCAAATGGGTTCATTACGGTCTAACCTCAACCGATGTGGTGGATACAGCAAACGGTTATCTTTTCAAGCAGGCAGATGAAATTATCCTTAAGGATATCGAGGATTTTATCGAAATGCTCAAAAAGCAGGCCATACGCTTCAAAAACCTTCCTTGCATAGGAAGGACACATGGAATACACGCCGACATCACTTCTTTTGGACTGAAATGGGTGTTGTGGCTTGCAGAAATGCGTAGAAACCTCGAACGCTTCAAAGCAGCAGCCAAAGGTGTTGAGGTAGGGAAAATCAGTGGTGCCGTAGGCAACTTTGCAAATATTCCCCCCTTTGTTCAGGATTTTGTTTGTGAAAAACTGGGAATTGCAAGTTCGGATATCAGTACTCAGGTAATCCAGCGTGACCGTCATGCCTACTACATGGCAACCCTTGCTCTCATAGGAGCGAGTCTTGAGCAGATGGCTCTTGAAGTCCGCAACCTTCAACGCACAGAGGTGCACGAAGTGGAAGAAGCTTTCGGCAAAGGTCAGAAAGGTTCCTCAGCAATGCCTCATAAGCGTAATCCGGTAAGTAGCGAAAATATCTGTGGATGTGCCCGTGTGCTCAGGGGATATATGGTAACTGCATACGAAAATGTAGCCCTCTGGCACGAACGCGACATTTCCCATTCTGCAACAGAGCGCATCATAATGCCTGACGCCACCATTCTTCTTGACTACATGCTCAACAGAATGAAAGGCATACTTGAAAATCTTGTGGTTTTCGAAGACCAGATGAAAGCCAACATCTATCGCACAAACGGAGTAATTTTTGCACAGCGCGTTATGAACGCACTGATCGACAAAGGCTTTGTGCGTGAAAAAGCCTATGATACAGTTCAGCCGATTGCCATGAAGGCAATGAGCACCGGAGCCTCCTATCAGGAACTCCTAAAGCAGGATCCCGTTGTAATGGGAACATTAACAGAAGAGGAACTCGACAACTGTTTCACGCTCGATTACTACTTCAAGAATATAGATCATATTTATAAACGTAATAAATTAGAGGAATAATGTCGGAAAGATTAGTAGTCATCGGCTCTCAATGGGGCGATGAAGGAAAGGGTAAGATAACCGACTATTTTGCGTGTCGTGCCGACATGGTGGTACGCTATCAGGGTGGTAACAATGCAGGACACAGCGTGATGTTCAACGGACATAAGTATTCCCTGCAAAGCATTCCTTCCGGCATTTTCAATCCTGCCACAGTCAACGTGATGGCTAACGGCATGGTAGTAAATCCGGAATCTGTGATTGTAGAGCTGGAAAAACTCCACAATCAGGGAATAACCGACTATCAGCTTTACATCTCCGACCGTGCAGCAATGGTTATGCCTTGGCATTCCGCTCTCGACGGAGCATATGAGAATCTCAAAGGCGGCAAGCTTATAGGAACCACAAAGAAAGGTATCGGTCCGGCTTATAGCGACAAATACAGCCGCGTAGGGTTGAGAATGGGTGACTTACTGGAACCTGAATATTTTGCAGAGCGTCTGCAGGCTGCACTCGATGAGAAAAATATGGAGCTTCAGATGCTTGGCTTGCCGACATACAGTTTCCAAGAGGTGTACGACCGTTACATGGAAATTGCCAAAATTCTTGGTCCCCGTATTGTCGATACGTCAGCTCTGATCAACAAAGCGTTAAGAAGTGATAAGAAGATATTGTTTGAGGGAGCACAGGGAATGATGTTGTGCATCGATCACGGCACTTATCCTTTCGTCACTTCATCAACTCCTTCTTCTGCAAGCGTACCTGTGGGAGCGGGTATTTCTCCGAAATGGATCGACAATGTTCTTGGTGTAGCAAAAGCTTATTGCACACGCGTAGGAGAAGGACCATTCCCAACTGAGTTGCATAATGAAATTGCACACGAAATTCGCGAACGCGGACATGAATACGGCACCGTAACAGGACGTCCACGCCGTGTGGGTTGGTTTGACGCCGTAGTGGCTCGGTATACCAGCCGCCTTGCAGGAATCGACAACTGGGCATTGATGCTCTTTGACGTGCTTTCAGGGCTCGACAAGGTGAAAATCTGCACACACTACGAATTGGATGGTGAAATCATCGAGACTCCACCTTCGACAATCTCACGCCTTGCGCGCTGTAAACCCGTCTACATTGAGATGGAGGGATGGAAAGAAGATATCAGCGGAATAAGAAGTTATGAAGAACTTCCGGAGGCTGCAAAAGCTTATGTTCGTAAAATCGAAGAACTTACAGAAGTGCCTGTCGGTGTAATTTCAGTAGGTCCCGACCGCACACAGACTATCATAACATCAGAAAAACTCAAAAATTTCTGATTATAATTAATTATTAATCACTAATTTCATCAGATGTCATTTTTAACAGAAAAAGTAAACGAAGAGGGTATGACGTTCGATGACGTCCTTCTCGTTCCGGCATATTCGGAGGTTACTCCAAACATGGTTGATGTCAAAACCCGTTTTTCTCGCAATATCACTCTAAATATACCCATTGTTTCTGCTGCCATGGACACTGTCACCGAAGCGGCTATGGCAATTGCCATAGCACGTCAGGGAGGTATAGGTGTTATCCATAAAAATATGCCTATCGACATGCAGGCAGCTCAGGTGAGAAAGGTAAAACGTGCTGAGAGCGGCATGATATTCGACCCGGTGACCATCACCCCTGACCAGACTGTAGGTGATGCACAGCGCATGATGCATGAAAACCATATCGGTGGTATTCCTGTGGTTGACGCTAATGGTAAACTTGTAGGTATCGTTACAAACAGAGACCTCCGTTTCCAGACTGAAGAGTCGCTGAAGATATCTGAAGTAATGACCAAAGATAATATTGTCACAACCAACAACCCTGACCTCGCCGAAGCTTCACAGATTCTTCTGAGACATAAGATCGAAAAACTTCCCGTAGTCGACAAAGACAATAAACTGATTGGTCTGATCACTTACCGTGATATTACAAAAATTCAGGATTATCCCAACGCTTGCAAAGATAGCAAGGGTCGCCTGAGAGTTGCCGGTGGTGTTGGCGTAACTTCCGACACATTGAAACGTGTGGAAGCGCTGGTAAATGCCGGAGTTGACGCAGTGGTGATAGACACTGCCCACGGTCACTCTGCAAATGTAGTAAATACACTGAAAGCCGTAAAGCAAAACTTCCCTGAGATTGATGTTCTGGTCGGTAATATCGCCACTGCAGAGGCGGCAGAATATCTTATCGCAAACGGAGCGGACGGTATTAAAGTAGGCATCGGACCGGGTTCTATTTGTACAACCCGTATTGTGGCAGGTGTAGGTGTGCCACAGTTAAGCGCCATTTTCAATTGTGCACAGGTTGCCGCAAGACACGGAGTACCTGTTATCGGTGACGGTGGTCTTCGTTATTCAGGAGATGTGGTTAAAGCGATTGCTGCCGGAGCAGATTGCGTAATGATGGGATCAATGCTCGCCGGCACTGAAGAATCTCCTGGTGAAACTATCATCTACAACGGACGTAAATTTAAGGCATACCGAGGCATGGGCTCCATAGAGGCTATGGAGGCAGGATCAAAAGACCGTTATTTCCAGAACTCCACTTCCGATTCAAGTAAATTTGTGCCCGAAGGAATTGTTGCACGCGTACCGTATAAAGGTACTCTTGCCGAAACCATCTATCAGCTTCTTGGCGGTCTTCGTTCAGGCATGGGTTATTGCGGTGCTAAAGATATCGATGCTCTTCACAATGCCCGTTTCGTGCGTATCACATCAGCCGGTGTTATCGAAAATCATCCCCACGATGTGACGATTACAAAAGAAGCTCCGAACTATTCACGCGCAGAATGACATCATACCGGCAGACAGGGCATTGAAAAGATAAACATTTAATTAAGGATTATCATAATCCCCTATCTGCACAAAATCAAAGAATAATGGAAAAAATACTGATTCTGGATTTTGGGTCACAATACACTCAGCTCATTGCACGACGCGTGCGCGAGCTTAACGTATATTGCGAAATCCATCCTTTCAACAAAATTCCTCAGCTTGACTCCGACATAAAAGGTGTCATTCTGTCAGGTTCCCCCTCCTCCGTGAGGGATGAAGATGCTCCCAAACCGGATCTCAGCGAGATCAAGGGGAAATTGCCACTTCTTGGAGTATGCTACGGAGCTCAGCTTTTGGCTGCTGAATATGGCGGTGAAGTGGAGGGTGCTCCCAGCCGCGAATATGGAAGAGCCATGCTTAAGGTAGTGGATCCAATCGATGCTCTTATGCTCAACGTGCCTTCTCCCACACAGGTTTGGATGTCGCATGGTGACACTATAACACGCTTGCCTGAAGGCTATCATATAATCGGTTCTACTGAAAATGTCAAGGCAGCAGCCTATCACATTGAAGGTGAGAACACTTGGGGTATTCAGTTCCACCCGGAAGTTTACCATTCTACAGACGGCACAAGAATTCTTGCTAATTTTGTGCTTGGCATCTGTAAATGTTCAGGCACATGGAGTCCCGATTCTTTCATTGAGACTACAGTAGCTGAGCTTAAGGAAAAATTGGGCAACGATAAAGTAATCCTCGGTCTTTCCGGCGGAGTGGATTCTTCGGTAGCGGCAATGCTTCTTAACAAAGCCATAGGTAATAACCTCACATGCATTTTTGTCAATAACGGACTATTGCGCAAAAATGAATTTAATGATGTGCTGGATTCCTACAAAAACATGGGATTGAACGTGATAGGCGTTGACGCAAGTGAAAGATTCTACGATGACCTTAAAGGTGTTACCGATCCTGAAAAGAAGCGTAAAATCATCGGCAGGGACTTCGTTGAAGTATTCAATGAAGCTGCTAAAAAGATAGAAGGAGCAAGTTGGCTTGCACAGGGAACAATTTATCCCGACGTGATAGAAAGCTGCTCCGTAAAAGGTCCCTCGGCTACAATAAAAAGCCACCACAATGTAGGAGGACTTCCGAAAGAAATGAATCTGAAAATTGTGGAACCCCTGAGACTTCTTTTCAAAGATGAGGTTCGCCGTGTAGGTAAAGCAATGAATATGAATCCTAATCTTTTAGGACGCCACCCCTTCCCCGGTCCCGGTCTTGGTATCAGAATTATCGGAGAAGTGACTCCTGAAAAGGTACGCGTTCTTCAGGAAGCAGACGCAATATTCATCAATGGTTTGCGTGAGGCAGGACTTTACGACAGCGTATGGCAAGCAGGAGTCATGCTCCTTCCTGTGCAAAGCGTAGGTGTCATGGGTGATGAACGTACATACGAAAGCTGCGTGGCTCTCAGAGCTGTTATATCCACAGACGGTATGACAGCCGACTGGGTACATCTCCCCTATGAATTCCTTGCTAAGACAAGTAACGAAATTATCAATAAGGTACGTGGCGTAAATCGCGTAGTTTATGATATTTCCTCAAAACCACCAGCCACAATCGAATGGGAGTAACATCTAATCATTGAAGATTGGCATTTCACAATTATCTATAAATTTAATAAATTAGATAATTATATTCTGATAGTCAATCAGATGTGAGTTAAATGGTTAATTATCCTAAAGAATACTCAACTTTCTGTAATGATACACTTTTCAGAAGAGGTGTTGAATGGATATAAAAATGCGGCGCGTTTCCATTTGGAGGCGCGCCGCTTTTTTTATATTCCGTATACGGCGGAAGTCCGTAAGCGGTACAAAACTTGGGTTATTCAGCCGGCATCGACCGGCTTTTTCTGACTTAGATATTTCTTAACATTTACGTGAGAAGAAGCAGTATACTACTCCCCTCTCCATCCTCCAATCATCCCTGTTGATCTGTCTTTAAATTAACAGACCGATCATTAGGATAGCTTGGAAACTTACTTCACAAGTTTCAATGTGTAGTTAAGATCCGGATTAACCGATTGCTCAAGCTGTGAATTTACCATTACCACGGTAGAATCTGATTCCACAAGGAAATACATAGGACCTGAATTTGAACCCTTCGCAGAATCTTTTACATCCTGTACAAGTTTAAGATAGGTCTTTCCTTGGTTTTCACCGCTACCTTTGATGACAGTGAAATCACCTTCGCTCTTAAAGCTCTGACCATCCTTATAACCGGTTGCACTGACAGAATCAGTCACAAGATAAGTTTCAATCAGATCATAATCACCGTCGGTATAATTGTGGTCGTCATCATAGTCCAAAGTAAGTGTGTAACGTACACCTGCTGCATCTGCTGCGGGAAGAACACCGGTATAAACCTGATCCTTACAGGGATTATTACATGTTCCGCAAGAACCGTTTCCATCACATGAATTCTTACCGTTGTTACCGGAGCAAGCCACCATAGACATCATGGCAATTGCAGTTGCAGCAAAAAAAACTGATTTCTTCATATTTCTAAATTTTAATCATTTGATATAGATAACACTTAACACATATGTAAAGTTTTATAAATATCAGAAATAATCAAGATTATGAATCTTTTACCATTTATATCCCAAGATTTCCCTCAGAATAAATGACTACCAAACTTTCAGATAGAACTTTTACACTCCATTAATCGACAATATATAGGGTCCGTTAACTATGAAGCCACTCCCGTTAGAGTGGCTTCATAGTTAAGTTTATTAAATTCGAATAGCAAACCATAGAAATTTATCAAAAATCATTAATTCTGATCTCTTAAATCCTGCGTACCTTCCGGCGTGCCGTCATTAAGCAATTCATCAATGGTTTGTTTAAGTTTATCCTTTTCTTCTTCAAGTTTTCTCTTTTGCGCAATCAATCTGAAATGACTTCTGTAAAGGAACATCAGGAAGAGCACAACGACAAACAAGGAAATAAGAGTTATACTTATCACTTTCTGATTTGTACCCAGCTCAATATCCTTTTTCTCAAGCGCCATAGCTGCCATAGTGTTCTTCAGCTGCTCTACGTTATAACGCATCTGAAGCTCAACAACTGCCTCTTCCACTTTACTTTTACGAGACTCTGACAATATGGTATTATAAATTTTAAGGGCACCGAGAAGTGCTCCCTGATCATTTGCAGAATCTGCCGCCTCAATGAGACGTGTTACCGCAAGATTTTTCGCTCCTCTTTCCTCCACAGACGAAACCGCCTTTTTAAGATATGGAACCGCACCGGCGTAATTCTTTTCTGCCATAAGACGGTAAGCCGACACCCTGCCATCTTCCGCCATAGATTTCGCCACATCCTCATTTTGCTCGGCAAGCAGTTGACATTTAGCGTATAAATCCTTTACCTCATCAAGGCTTAAAGCACCATAGTTGCTTAACATACGTCTATAGCAGATGTAATAAAATCTGTCCATATTGCGATAAGTTCGCCCGGATTCTTTATAATTATCTTCCAACTCTTTGATGATATCCAAAAGTTTTCGATCACATTCAATGGCTTTTTCCTGAAACTCATTATTAGTATAATAAGTAGCGGCAGTCGTATAGAAGAGGTTTTTGAGATATTTGGATTCCGGAGGAAGTTGATCGATCATTTCCTCCAGACGCGTCATATACTCCATATACATGTGACCCTGTGATGAATAACGCATAAAAAGCACTACTCTGTAGAGGTCAAGAATATTGTCATATAAATCATTTTTTGGAGTAAGATCCTCCTTCACATATTTAAGAAGAATCTGCTGTCTTTGTTCCGGTGAAAGGAAACTTACTTCATTCACCGCTCTCTGTACATTCACGAACAATTGCGTAGATTTTTTATCTACACCTTCCGGAAGTCTCTCAGAGATAACATACAGGCTGTCGAGAGCCTCCTTATTCCTTATCTGAAGCACTGACAATTGTCGGATTATATCCTGTGCTGCATCCTGATCCCAACTACGCTCTGCAACATCCAGAATCTTCCAGCCCACCTCTGCTTTTTTTGAATTTGGCAACACGTCAAAAACGTCATATAATACCTTAAGACTGTCTGAAGAAGAGGAACACGATTTAAGACGCCCCATTAAATTGTTTGCTTCCGCACTCCGTGTAGCTTCTGTTTTAATTTTAGTCTGAGCTACTGCAAGCCCCGACACGAAGATAAGTATTACGAGGATATAGTGTTTCACGTGGATAAAATTTAGGTGCGAAAATATATTATTGCAAATATACGGTTTTTTTCTGACTGCAAAAGCAAAGTATAATTATTTTTTCAGAAAAAACATCATTTAATAGCCCGTTTCACCTCATCTACGTCCTTTATGCCGTAAATATGGCTGATTATTTTCTGCAATTCCGAATAAGAATGCACTCCGAATGTTAGACGACTCGTTACAATCGAATCTTCGCAAGAGGAATTATAAGAGTCAATGTTCAGGTTGAGCTTATTCGAAATGCAGTCTACAATGTCAAGGAAAAGATGATACCTATCTACCGCCTTCACTTCTACTATTACAGGATAGAGTGTCTCATCCGGTTCGAAATCTACACTGACTATATTGTCGCCGAACTGGGATGCAAGGCGAATCACTATCGGGCAGTCACGTTTATGAATGGTCAACTTCCCATCTTCATTTTTATATCCTATTACCTCTTCACCCGGAATTGGCATGCAATGTTCACATCTATGAAATTTGGGTTCCGGTTGAGAGGCAAGATACGTTTCTATGGCATTCCGAGCCTTATAACTTACCACAGCATCCAACCAATCCTTGGATGGATGTACAGATTTTTCAGTGAAAATTTCCACAACGTCCCCACGTCTGAGCTGAGCCTTAATAGAAGACAAGAACCCGTTTATTCGGGCATATTTGGCATGATTACCAATTTCTGTTGAAATTTCATAGGCAAAATCCAATACAGATGATTTTTGAGGAAGAACAACCGTGCGCCCATGGGGTGTGAAAACCATAATATCGTCGTTATAGAAAGTGGAAGTCACTTTCTCCATAAACTCTATACCATCTGTAGTATGGTCTATTTCGCGCAAGACACCACGGAATTTATCAATCCAACGCCCTATATAATCCTGTGAGCGTTCGGCACGATATCCGAGTCTTGAATTCTTTGCCATACGTTCACTGGTGATATGAACCTCCTGCCATCGACCGAAATCTGCAAGCAGTTTTACGTGAAAGCTCTGATAACCATTCTCTTTCGGACTGTCTATATAGTTGGAAATACCACCCGGCTTCTCTTTGAAACGATCAGTCAGTACGGAATAAATCCTTAGAGCAGTCTCCTTTTCATCCATGCCTTCCGGAACTGAAAAGATGATATCAGTGAAATGACGGTACTTTAAATGATTGAAATCATCCCCGTATTTATGCATTTTACGCCATATACTGTAAGGCTCCCGATATGCTATGGAAACCTTCACTGAAATACCTGCGGCAGCCAGAGTTGATTCGAGTTGCAGTCTGAAATGCTCAAGACGTTCCTCCTGCTGGCGCTTATCGTTTTCTATAAGCGTGGAGATTTCATCAAACTCATAGGGACAACGGAAACGGAAACTTAAATTCTCAAGTTCTGTCTTGACATGATATAATCCGAGACGGTTAGCGAGCGGCGCATAAAAATAATCCGTCTCCCCGGCAATTTTCATCTGTTTGTCCGGGCGCATGGAGGAAAGGGTGCGCATGTTGTGAAGACGGTCCGCAAGCTTTACCATGATAGGACGGATATCGCGCTGCATTGAACTTAGCATTTGCTTGAAATTGTCTACCTGCTTACTCATGTCATAGCTTTTCTTCTCCTTTTTTGTAAGGACATTGACAAGAAAAGCCACGTCATCTCCGAATCTACTCTGAATTTCCTCCAATGGATGTGGCGTATCCTCCACTACGTCATGAAGAAAAGCAGCGATCACAGAGTTGACATCAAGATGCAATTCTTCTGCAGCTATCGCTGCTACGGCTATGGGATGAAGAATATAGGGTTCACCGGTTTTCCTGACCTGTGTGGCGTGTGCCTCTCTTGCGAGTTCAAATGCATCCCACAATCTCAACAGATCTGCATCTGCTGTTCGGGGAGCCATGACGTCTATCACATGTTTGGCGCGCTCCTCTATAATTTTGTCATATTCCTTATCCATAACCGTAAAATCTCAATGAAACAATAATCGGCAAAAATAGCGAATACCGATGAGAATTCCAACGCATATGCACGAAATTCACATGATTTTTATTTGAATCACACATGAATTTTCGCCTATCGGAAATATACTTCTCAAACCTTGTCTAATCAGGGACGAGAATAAGTTTACCCCAAGATTTTAGCCAACAGAATCACCCCAATCAACACCGGTGCAATATATTTTATTATAAAGCACACAACCGGAATAAATTTACCAGCAAGTGAACCTTTGTTAGAAAGCTCTTGCTTTAAAAATCCCTTAGGAGCGAACCAGCCTAAATATACACATGAGAAGATCGCCACAGTTGGGAGCATATAGTTGGTGGCAACCGTGTCAAGCAGATCAAAAAGAGAAAGATTCATAATTGTATATCCTGCAAGCACTCCTTGAGAAAGGGAACACAGACTGCTCAGCACTAACAATGGCAGCATTACCCAAAGACATGCTTTTGTTCTCTTCATGTTAAAACGATCCTGCATAAATGCAATGGAGACTTCAGCAAGAGAAATAGTGGATGTGAGCGCAGCCACCATCAGAAGAAGGAAAAACAATGCAGACCAAAGTTGTGTAAGAGGCATACGGGAAAACACTTCCGGAAGGGTAACAAATACCAGAGTAGCACCGGAAAGGCTTTCACCGTCAAGACCAAACGACATAACGGCAGGAAATATGATGAAGCCCATAAGAATTGCTACAAGCAGATCCAACCCGGAAACGGTTATAGCGGTAGATGTAAGGTTAGTCTTTTTAGGGAAGTAACCTGAATAGGTAACCAAAATTCCCATTCCCAGAGAAAGAGAGAAAAAAGCTTGCCCGAGCGCATTAATCACCACCCCGGAATTAATTTTGGAAAAATCCGGATTTAAGAAAAATGCAAGTCCCTCGTACGCTTTAGGGAAGGTCATAGAAACACAGGCAAAAACCAGTAGCAACACAAACAACACAGGCATCATGACGTTGCTCATTTTCTCGATCCCTTTCTGCACACCCTTCAGCAATATAACCAAATTTATTGCTATCATGATGTAGGTCATGACAAGCGGCTGCAAACTTCCCGTGATATACTCACCCATTCTCGCGTGGAAAGATGTGGCAACCGGATCAGTACTGCCGCGCGCCGAATCAACAACTGTATACAAATTGCCTGTAACCGACTGAATGAAATATTCCAATGTCCATCCAGCCACAACCATATAAAAAGACAGGATAAGATAAGACGCAAGAATTGCAATTGCTCCGGTTATCCACCACTTTTTTCGGGGTGACAGCTTTAGAAATGCACCAACGGCATCTGACGATGTTCCCCGGCCAAGTGAGAACTCAGCCAGCATCACAGGAATGCCAAGAAGGAGCACACAGAATATATAAAGAATTAGAAAAGCTGCGCCTCCGTTTGCCTGAGCTTCAGAGGGGAAACGCCAAACGTTTCCGAGACCGACAGCCGAACCGACTGTTGCCGCAATTAGTCCTATGCGGCTTCCGAATTGAACCTTTTTTGCCATAAGGATGCAAAGTTAGCAAAAATATTGAATATTAATTCCATTCTATAAATAATTTTAAATATTCTTTCTCTTTTTATTATTTTTATAAAATAATGACATTCGTGAATATTAACACAGTAATATTTTCCGTTTATAGATAGGATGTCTTCGGCTTATTATGGCTAACCTTCCATATTAAAATCAGATTGCCGAAACTACTATTATAACTATTTCACATGAAAACTCCATTCTCTTTATTCCTACGCCTAATGCCATATCAAATGGCTTTGACGGTACTTTTATCTTTATTTCCGGCAGAAGGATACGCACAAGTAAGTTTCGGCAATCCACAGAAATTTAACGACGGATGGCTGTTCCTCCTTGATGACGAAAAAGACGCATACAAACCGGAATATGCCGATTCCACATGGCGCCGGCTCACATTACCACACGACTGGAGTATTGAGGGAATCTATTCTCCGGATTTAGCCAGCGGAACAGGTTACCTTCCCGGTGGCATTGCATGGTACCGCAAGCATTTTAATTACAAAAAAAACGACCAACCTGAGAAAACTTATATTTATTTCGAAGGCGTATATAACCGGAGTGATGTCTATGTCAACGGCCATCACCTCGGACACAGACCCAACGGATACTCTTCATTCATGTATGACATGACTCCCTATCTCAACGATGGAGATAATGTTATATCCGTGCGTGTAGATCATAGCCGCTACGCCGATTCCCGTTATTATACAGGTTCGGGCATCTACCGTGACGTTTATATTGTCACAGCACCCGAGACCCACATAGCTCAATGGGGCATAGGTTTCGAGACCGAATCCGTGAAAGGACAGAAAGCAAAGGTTAAGGTAAACGTTGCGATCGAAAATCCGGTGAACGGATTAAGTGTAAAGACGTCCCTAATCAATGATGCAGGTAAACAGGTGGCTTCCGTTTCTAAAAAAGCAACAGAAACCTGTAATCTTACCATGGACGTCCCCGATGTAAAACTCTGGAGCCTCAACTCTCCTTATCTTTACATTCTACGGACAGAACTTTTAAAGGATGGGAAGGTGATTGATTCTTCCGATATTCCTGTTGGTATCCGCACACTTGACTTTAATCCTGACTCAGGCTTCTCCCTCAATGGACAAAATATGAAAATCAAGGGGGTTTGCATACATCATGATGCGGGTGCTCTTGGAGCGGTAGTGCCCGAAGAAGTCTGGGAACGGAGACTAAAGCAACTCAAGCAACTTGGCGTAAATGCGTTGCGCATGAGCCATAATCCGCAGGCGCCGGTGGTTTATGACCTCGCAGACCGACTCGGTCTACTGATCATGGATGAGGCAAGTGATGAATGGGAATTCCCGAAGCGCAAATGGATAAAAGGCTGGAACCGTGGAAAACCGGGATTCGATGGAAGCTACGACTTCTTTGAAGAGTGGATAGACCGGGACGTAGCCGACATGGTACGCCGAGACAGAAACCATCCATCCGTATTCTTATGGAGTATCGGCAACGAAGTTGACTATCCAAATGATCCTTACTCACATCCGGTGCTCGATGGCAATAACTCTGCCATTTCACAGCCTATGTATGGAGGATATAATCCGGAGGCTCCGGATGCAATGAGGATTGGGGAAATTGCTAAAAGACTTACAAAAGTAGTAAAGAGCATAGACACCTCCCGACCAACTACAGGTGCTCTTGCCGGTGTGGTAATGTCAAATGAGACTGCTTATCCCGAAGCTGTGGATATCGTAGGATACAATTATACCGAAGACCGTTACGACCTCGATCACAAAACTTATCCGAACCGCGTTATTTATGGCAGCGAAAACAGGTCTGATTACGATGCTTGGAAAGCTGTAAGGGACAAGGATTTCATTTTTGGTCAATTTATCTGGACAGGCATTGACTATCTTGGAGAGTCGGGAGCGTGGCCCTCACGTGGATTATATACAGGGCTTCTTGACTTTACAGGCACCCCTAAACCAAGAGGAATGTTCCGTGCATCTTTATGGAGCGACACACCGGTGACCTATATCGGAACATATCCAAAGCCGCAAAGGGGCAACCGTCTCTCCATAGACGCTTGGGATAATTGGAATTATCAACCCGGAGAAGAAATTAGGGTGGTATGTTACACAAATTCTCCCAAAGCACGCCTGCTTCTTGATGGAAAGACAGTGGGAGAGATTACGGAAAAGGATGACAAAACGGGGATTATTTATTGGGATCTGCATTTTGCTCCCGGCACTCTTACCGCTCAGGGAATTGGTAAAGACGGTTCTATTGAATCTACCTACGACATCACAACCTCCGGCACCCCTTATGCCATCATTGCACACACCGACCGGGATTCCATAGGGAAACCCGGAGAAGTTGCCCATGTCTTCATAAACATTGTTGATGAAAACGGTGTCCCCGTAAAGCTTGCCGATAATGAAGTCACCGTTCAAATCACGGGGCCCGCCGAACTCATTGCACTCGAATCGGGTGATAATGCAGATATGGGAAATTATCGTGATAACCGTCAAAGGGTATTCAGGGGCAATCTCCTCGCCTATGTGCGCGCAATTGACCCGGCTACTGCTCAGGAAAGACGCCGGGGACGTGGGCGATTCCCTCAACGTTCAGAAAATACTACTCCTCAGGTCATCAACAATGACTCAACTGTAACCATTACCCTTACCTCTCCCCTTTTAAAACCGACAACACTAAAACTGAAATAAAAAACCTTAAACTGCTATTATGGGGTCAGCACAGTCAAAAACTTGTCTATCGGATAGACAAATTCTTTATGCTCCTCTCGAAGGAGATCTGACGGCGCCTTCCTTAATATAACATTTTGCCGATTTCGCAAAACCATCTATTTTCAGAAACGTTATTTTTATGTAAGGATTCTTACATTTGTTTTGTAAAACTTACGTATTGATAAACTTATAAAATTATGACGGTATCTATATTAGTATGGCTTTCAGTTGTTGCATTCCTGTTTGTTGCAATCATCGTGAGAATTAAAGAAGACAGAAAGAACTCTTTGAAACTCCGACATGCATATACACCTTCAGGAAATGTAAAAATAAAATTAATTGAACTCGGCAAAGAGCATGAGGAATTCTTCATTACGGGAGACCCTTATAAACTTTCTGCACGGGATGAATATGACGGTATCAACGAGTAACGGTTATGAGGCAGTCATCGGCAGCGATGATCCTCTGAAACCGGAAAATGTATGCACTCCATCTAAGGAGGTTTGTCTGTTTCTTACAGAATATGCAGTGGCACTACTGGGATGTGGCGCCACTTGTCTGCGTCTTGAAAAGAATGTAAACCGTATTGCGGCAGTTTTTGGAAAAAAAGTTGAACTTACCATCATGCCCCGCCATGTGCATATGACAGTATGGCATCCCGAGAAGGACGATATTTTCACATCAATTGCTTCTGTTAAAGCCGCCCCGATAAGTTTTTCGCTGAATACCCGTCTGAGCGAATTGAGCTGGGCGATTGCAGATAACCATGTTCCACTTGATGAAACCAGAAAACGATTCAAAAAGATAGTTTCGGAAGACAAGGAGAATCCATGGCTTACTCTTTTACTTGCTTCATGTGCCAACGCTGCTTTCTGCGGCATATTCGGAGGTGATCTTACTGCAATGATTATGGTATTTATAGCGACTGCCTTGGGATTTAACCTTAAACAACTGCTTCTTAAAAGACATGTAGACTCCAGAGTGGTGTTTTTCTTATGTGCCTTTGTCTCTTCTGTAATCGGAGCATCAGGCTATCTGTTTAATTACGGAACCACACCGGCTATAGCCGTAGGCACAAGCGTGCTTTACCTTGTTCCGGGAATTCCATTCCTCAATTCTTTCAATGACCTTCTCTACCGGCATTACATCTGTGCGTTCAGCCGTTTTCTGGATGCAGTAGTGCTCACCGGATGTCTTTCCCTGGGACTTTGTCTCGGAATGAAACTCATGAAGGTTGGAATGTTCTGATGCCGACATTCTTATTGAAATCCCTTAATTCAACAAATTAAATATCAGCTAATCCATCCATATGATTCTCGATATACTGAAAGACGCTTTATTTGCCGCAATAGCAGCGATAGGATTCGGTGCTATTAGTCGCATTCCACGGCGCGCATACCTTTGGTGCGGACTCATTGCCGCCATAGGTCATGCCTCAAGATTTCTTCTTCTGCAATCTGACCTTGATCTTCATATAATAGTCGCTACAGGAATCGCATCTTTTATAATCGGCTCATTATCCGTATTCATCTCCCCGTTCGCCAAGACACCGGCAGAAGCATATCTTTTTCCATCCCTTTTACCAATGATTCCCGGCATTTATGCTTACAAAACTTTCGGAGGTGCCGTGATGTGTATTATGGGATCCACTCAGAAAAATTTCGAATATTATTTTTATCAGTTTGCAGAAAATGGTTTTATCTGCATCTCCATTTTGCTTGCAATGGTGATTGGGGCCACTATCCCGATTTTCATTTTCAAAAACCGAGCGTTCACGGCAACCCGATGACCTTCCTCTGATAGAATCACAGGAATACGATAAGTTCACATCACATAATTACGATCTGATAGGATATATAAGCCACATATAACGCAAACAAAACTGCACCTTCCCACCGTGTAATTGTGCGCTCTGCAAATTTCCAGCTAAACATCCAGAACAATACGGAAGCTCCGGTCATAACCAACAGGTCGGTTTCAGATATACCGCCAAAAGGCAGTGGCGTGACTGTAGCTGTCAGACCAAGCACAAACAGGATGTTAAAAATATTGCTGCCTATCACATTTCCAAGAGCAATTCCGGTTTTACCCTTCATAGCGGCAGTCACAGAAGTTGCAAGTTCGGGTAATGACGTTCCCGCTGCCACTATAGTTAGTCCGATAAGCGCGTCGCTCATCCCAAGAAATGATGCTATCCCGGATGCACCTGCAACAAAACGGTCACCACCGAAAACAAGTCCGGCAAGACCGCCTATCACCCAAACTATAGATTTCCACATTGGCATTTCGGGTTGTGATGCCCCGTTAACAGCAGCAGGATCTGTGTCTGCAGCAGGAGTGCTCTTTGCCTTTGAAAAGGTGTAACGCATAAAAATAATAAAGAACAGCAACAGCAGTATTCCGTCCGGGCGTGTAATCTCCCTTACTCCCGGAACACCCAGTTTATCCCCGCATCCAATGGCAAGCAATGCCACTGACGACAGCATGACAAGGGGGAGTTCATTAATCATAATCGACCGTTCAACTTTTACCGGCCTTATCATTGCCACTATGCCTATAATCACTAAAATATTAAATATATTGCTGCCGACAACATTTCCTACCGACATGGATGCACTCCCTTGAATCGCAGAAATCAGACTTATGGCAAGTTCCGGAGCCGACGTGCCGAAAGCCACCACCGTGAGTCCTATCACAAGATCACTTACACCCCATCGTTTAGCCAACGCAGATGCGCCGTCAGTGAGCCAGTTGGCTCCTACAAGAATCAACACGAGTCCTAAGATCAGCCAGAATATGTACATGAAGAAGAAATTTACTTAATTTTTATAGATGGAAACCTTATCATCTATTTAAACAAATACTTTCGACATTTTATGCACAAATCTGCTCTAAAAATGCAAATTTATATTATTGAAGACAGAATTTATCTATTTTTAATCTATGCGTATCTAA
>CAZXHO010000010.1:0-18495 GCA_964640365.1 uncultured Sangeribacter sp.
GGAGATTGTCGACCTGCAGGTTCGAAGCGTACAGAAGATGCTTGCATCTAATGGCGTTAAACTCGAGGTTACTAAACCGGCTCTCGAACTTCTTGCAGAAGATGGCTACGATCCTGAATTCGGTGCTCGTCCTGTCAAGAGGACCATCCAGAGATTGGTTCTTAATCAACTTTCAAAAGACATACTTGCTCAGAAAGTTAATAGAGACAATCCTATCAAGATTGATGTTAAGGATGATCAACTTGTATTCACAAACGACTAAGAATAGTTTATAGAACTTTTCAAAAGGTTGAGATATCGAAAAAGCATCCCAATATTTAGGGTGCTTTTTTGATATCTCAACTTTATATTCTACCCTCTCAAAATTGCCATATTTGTTCTCTAATTACCATTTATTATCCTTCCCTTTTGTTATTTATTATTACTAAAAATTACCGGATAAGCCATTATAAAATTGTTAAGTTAAAATACCAAGTTGGTATAAAAATGCTTATAAAATCTCCAATTCAAAATAATAATTATTATGTGTTAAGAAGAATGAACCAACTATGTGACAAGATTGTTAGAATACCAGAAAGAGCTTCCAATCTTTTCCACAGATTGGGGTAAGTTTCAAAAGGGGTAAAGGTCGTTGACATTGCAGACTCGGCAATCTGCAGACCCCTGAATCCGGCTTCAGCTTTTTGTTATCGGATTCGAGTAGAGTGATAGTTAAGACGTCGGCTGAAACCGGCTTTGGTAGATCAGTCGATAATGTTGAATAACTAAATTGGTAATTGTGAAAACAAAGTATTTTATTTCAGCTCTTGCAATCGCCGCTTTCCTCTCCTCTTCAATGCCTTTGGGCAGCCGCTCTATTGAAATCGGCAAAGAGGCACCTGCCATTACACTATCTTCAAATGCAAATATTAACAGCCTTGCTTCTCTCAAAGGGAAATATGTGGTAGTTAATTTCTGGAGCAGTAAAGATCCCGCCTCTCGAATCACTAACTCCCATCTTGCTAAACTCATTAAAAATCTTCCACAAGGAAAAATCAGATTTGTATCTATTTGTGTTGACGATGATCAGTTTATTTCTAAAGAAATTATCAAAGCCGACAAGCTGTCTGAAGATGCCCTATTTCTTTCCATCAACGATTTGGCTCCCGATGTAGCGGTAGATTTCCAAATTGCCACCGGAAATCGCTCATTCCTTATGGATCCCTATAACCATCTGGTAAGCATTTCCCCGTCAGACAATGATATACAATCTGTAATCTGATTTGTATCCGACCATACTCAACCTACTTACGTTTATCTATTCTTACAATCAGCCGTTCAATTCAGTGATTTCAATCGCTTATTGAACGGCTGATTGTATAGTCCTCCTCCCACAAATCGTACAACAAAAACAAGCACTCTTGGTGCCAATTTGAAAATTTATCTGCTAATTAATTACCAATACAAATAATGGAAAATCATTATAGAAATAATAACAACCCGTCTGCATATGGAATCATATGCCGAAGAAGTATATGTATTAGGAATGCAAATTAAAATACTCAAATTTAGCTACAAATATATATCACTGTTTTTAAATGTTGAAACAAGTTTATCCGGAAAATGAAGTAAAAGAGGAATCAAAGAAAATATCCCAAAACTTGAGAAGTTAAATCAGATATTACAGCTGCGATTTCCATTTCAAATTAAGGATCGAGGTTATTATTAATAGGGCAGATGGTAAGGGATTAAATCACTTTATGTTGAAAAAATATCGAGATAAAGTGAAGAAACTACCCAAAACGTGTGCTTCGTTTGAGAAAATCTCTTTTTACCAATAAAATATGTTACTCGTTGTAAGAAATTATGTATATTTTTGAAGAGCAAATGAATAGTGATCTGCTTGCTTCACTGAAGTAGCTGGCAACCACGCCTACGCAGATTATCTATGAGGTGGCTCAGGGTGAGAATGACAACACGTACATGCCTACTTATTTATAATAGAAGGTAGTGAAGCGGCAACAAAAGATACTCGGAATCAAGTTGAGAAAATAAAAATTAAAAACAGAACGAGGCGAAGTTTGGGACTCCGCCTCGTTCTGTTTTTAATTTTGGTATTATATTATGTAAATTTATATTTAAGCGAAATTCATAATATCGAGATCTTTATTTTTCAAGACCAGGCATGACTATTTCACCTTGATTTGCGTCAACCCAGTCGTTAACCAATACGGTAGCCTTGATAGGATTCAACACCGGTTTTCCTGGGATTGGCTCATCAGGGTCTGTGTTACCTGCGCCGTCTGTAAAGTCAAGAATATAGATGTATTTCTTGCCCTGCTCCCAAAGAGTATTGGTATATGTCTTACCGGAAACAGTTTGAGTGTTATTTCCCGGAATAGGAACTGCTACCCATGCATATTCATTTGTATTTCCTGAGAACGGATAAAGCTGAATTCCCTGTGGAGTGGTAATATTCACTAAGACGCTCAAATAAGCCTCTCGTGCAACATTATCAGGGTCACCTGTAGGACTCCAAGGAGTCAGAGTCTGAGGTATAAGCATTGCATTTCCTGAAGGACCCATGATTGAGACAGGATCCGAAGTCAGGGTTACTTCATCGCAAGAAGAAGTGTAAACTGCAGTCTCATGCCAATCATCGAGTGTCCAAGTATTGGTTGCAAAATCAAACGATCCGGTTGTTTGCGGACGACCAATTCTCATACCCTTTACTTTTACAATGTAATTGGAATTCTCATTCTTAGCCTGAAGCTCTATCTGAGAAAATCTATGGTTAAAAGTAAGCTCAACGCCACTCCTCTCATTAGCTGCTCGGTTACCGGTTGCGTTTGCAGTAATAAAATCGACCTGATCAGCTATTTCTTCAGGAGTTACATAATTTTCCAGTGTTTTGGAGCTTCCTTCTATTACGATATCGGCTCCAAGTTCATCTTGTGTCGGAGAATATGCGTAGAATGAAACAGTTGAATCACCGGGCCAATAATAAAGAGGCGTGGAAACAAAGTAATTGTCTGAACCCTTTATAAACTGCTGATCTGTAAAATAACTCTTATCACCCAACAAAGCAGTGATCTGGAACGAACTTAAGTTTGCATTTGTAGTTTCAGTGGCTCTTGTGCCCATTGCCGGACGGAATCCAATTGCGTTTCCATGATTCTCTTCTACGGCTTCATTGTCTGAACATGACGCCAGGGTAAGTGCTGCTGCCGCCATCAAAAAAAATGTCTTTTTCATAGTATGCTAAAATTAATATTTTCTATATATATATAACAATCTTAAACGCTTTTGTTTCATTTCATTGGAACAATATATTCTTCAACTTCCCAATCATTAACAGAGGGATTTACACCACCTCCGTCAACTATAGGTTGAGGCAACTCCAAACCATTTACAACTATATGCACATGGTGAGGATCTTCTGCATTCGCCACTTGCGAAGACACATCAAATGTATATGCCTTCTTAGTACCATCTACCATTTTTACATAAACGGTCATTTTGTTGGGACATCCGTCGTCAAGACATTTTCCGAATGTAAGAAATTCACTATGCAATGATTTTGAATCATCTGAAAGACGTAGAGTAAAAGGCATTGTCACTGCTACATCTGAAGTTGATTTTCTTCCATGATAGAAACCTTCTGACAATCCGGACAAAACTCCATCCAAAGATTTTCCTTCAACATATTGAGCGTTTACAACATCATAAATATCTACCGAATAATGACACACAACCTCGGTAGGATATAATGTCAGCTTTTTATATGTGTCTGAAATTTTCAATTCGAAATCATCTTCACGGTCGCTCCATAACATTTCCGGTGTTAGTGCGAGACGTTCAGACTCTGAGCCGGAAGCTCTTGGAATACTTCTGACAGAGAATCCGTATGACATCATTTGCTGTGCACTTTGAGTCGTAGTCTCGAATTCGTCTATATCTTCCGTATTTTGGAAATGAGCCCAGTTTGTAATATCACTGTTTATACAGACTGAATTATATTTTCCATATGGAAGATGAATCTTTCCTCCGGTCTTTCCGCTAAAATTATATCTTATTTCCTGACCTGAAGCTTGATCATAAAAAAATACTTCCATTGATGAAGGATTGGCATCCGGGGCATTGCTCCAATCAAACTCCACTTCGACTTCAATATTATGAGTATGATCATAACAAAGATCCTTATGTCGGCAGCTTCCCATTAAGAGAGGAAGCAGAATAAACAAAACTTTTTTAGTAGATTTCATAAAGCTCACCTCCTCACTTTCTGTTATAATTGTCACAACCTATAAGCCAAACCAGAGATATTTCTGCTTTTGTCGGGCCAAACCATTTAATTTTATTGGTCGACTGCCAAACGTATTCACCGTCCATTGGCTTATATTTTAGATATTTTCCTCCGAGATAACCGATCCCTATAGTGAAATCTATATTTAATCGCCGTGCAATAGGTAGTGAATATCCATATTCCACTCCTGCAACAAAATTACATCTATCCCAAAGAGTGCGGTGTGGAAGACCACCCATTATGCCCGTACCTCCGAATTCAAAGTCGTAAGTGACAACTCCGGCATACACACCTAAATGATGACCCGTAAGCGGTTTCTCCTCGGCTTTTGAACCAAACCATCTACGTAAGGTAATATCGCCACCGTAGGCTCTCCAATAACGATGTTTTGAATCTTTATCCCACCATCCATACATCCAATTGCCTGACAAAGACCAATTTTTTCCAAGATAGAATTCCACTCCTATATTGGGAAGAGCAACCAGATCATATAGCATGTTGGTCTTAACATCCATATAAAATGGCATACACGTTTTTCTCTCCGGTATCACGGCCTCAGGTTCCTCAGTAATGAATTCCTCTTCAATTATGAGGCTATCAGCGTCCTCGGGCTCAGCCATGATTTCCGGTTCTGACAGATCAGGTATTAATTCATATTCCACAAATAGGCGAGATGTCCTTAGCTGTGGAAACAATTTTGAATACATGTACTTGTATGGAATTCCCTGATGCAACTTTTTCAATTTATTAATATTGGAATAGCCGGCATCACCATTTTTTATTTTATTCTCAATAATATTATTCAAAAGGGAAAGAACATCGCTTCTATAAGGCACAGCTTCATCTTCTATCACAAGATTCCTCAGACCTTGCCAATCTCTACCCAGATATTGAAAATTAGTAAGAGAATCCTGTAAGGCTATTTTTTCTGCAAAATATCCGAATATTCGGTCTGCTCTTTTCTTTGACAATTCCTTATTGATTGAGGAAGATCCTTCGGGAGAGGCGCCTCCTATGACATTAATATATCTTAGTTGCCAAATACTGTCATGAGTTTGCATAGCTTTCATTCTGGAAAGCATCTCTTCCAATTTTACTTTATTCTCATTATAAGCGGAGTCTATTTCAGCCTTTGACTGATGAAACATAATCCGGGTTGAATCAACAACTGTTTCAACCTTGTCATCAAGTTCTTTTGCATTGAGAATACCGGCAAATAAGAATGACAGCAATATGTATAAGACCTTCTTTTTCATAGATAATCAGATTACGTGGAAGTAACGGGATAAAAGTCAATAGACAATCAAATATGGATTTTCAAAGAGAATAATCCCGTTTTAATGAAATTATCTTATGCTCCTGAATAAATAAGGGAACATTATCGGAGACTTATTTTTAGTCTTCTTATTTATATAACATTCACCTTTAACTAACGTTCATTGAAATGAAAAAGAAATTTGGGCGCTGACTGATTTACAAATTTTGATTCGGCAAAATGGGATATTTAAAGCATATTATTTTCTAATCATTACAGGGAGATTCAGAAACCCTCTCTCCATATATACAGATATTGAATCTCCAGTGTGAAGTCTATTAAATTGTTTAAGAGAAGCCGGCTTTGTTTTTATTTTTCCGTCAGAGAATTTTATATCATAATAATACTCATAGTATTTTCTTCCTGTTGTGTAAGTTCGTCTTCCAACTCTTTGGGTACGGTGACGTTCTTTCATATATTTCTTTTCAACCACTACCCTTTCCTTCCAAACATGAGAACTGTCGGCAAAAATCACGTTAACTCCGAAAAAGGCACAAAGAAACAGACCTTCACCAAATACTACCGCACAAATATAATTAATCCAAAATTTTTCACTTCCGGTGACCTTTTTCCATATTTTCCATAATATTGCACCGAACAATAATGCCAAAACGCTACATAGGGTCAAAGGAATCCATCCTTTTACAAGAGTATTCATCCAGATTACCCAAGCCATTGCATAAAGAATAAAAGATATAATAATTAATACTACAATAATTATCTTTTTACCCATATAAATTAAACCTTTTATTTTGGCAGATACTTCTCCTTTTTGTAATTTTGTAAATACTATTCAGCTTATAAATAAATATACTTTCGCCGAACGAACTAATCAAAATTACAATTTTTTTATCATATGAATGTAACAGTAAAAAGATTTTTCATTGCATGTGCATTATTATTTGCCCCGGTTATGGCTGCAAATGCACAGTTTAATTTGAAAAAAGCAATTGGAGGAGCAGCTAAAGCTGTACAGGCTGTGACCCTGACAGATGATCAGATGGCTGCCTATGTAAAAGAATCTGTTGACTGGATGGATAAAAACAATCCGGTGCTTCCTGAAGATGATCCCTATACCCAAAGACTTAGAAAACTTACCGAAGGAATCACTGACGCTGATGGAATTCCTTTGAATTTTAAAGTCTATAATGTAATAGATATAAATGCGTTTGCATGTCCTGACGGAAGCGTGAGGGTTTTCTCTTCACTTATGGATATCATGAATGATGATGAACTT
Organism: uncultured Sangeribacter sp.; assembly: GCA_964640365.1. GTDB lineage: Bacteria > Bacteroidota > Bacteroidia > Bacteroidales > Muribaculaceae > Lepagella. The sequence continues at coordinate 6,838 of CAZXHO010000010.1, forward strand.
CTCGGAGTAATCGGTCATGAAATCGGACATGTCATCAAACGCCATTCTAAAAATGCTTTCAAAACCCAACTTCTAACAGGGGCGGCAAAAGATGCAATCTCTTCTACCGGTGGTAAGGCAGCTAAGTTAACAGATTCTCAGCTTGGTTCTTTGGGTGAATCTCTTATAAATGCCAAGTACTCTCAGAAACAGGAGAAGGAAGCTGACGACTGTGGTTATGATTTTCTGGTTGCTAATGGCAGAAATCCTTGGGGAATGGTAATGTCATTTGAGAAATTGCAATCAATGGAAGGAGAAAATGCCGGTAACCAGAGTTATATCTCAAAGATGTTCTCTTCACATCCGGAGACTAAATCACGTATTGAAGCGATGACCAAGCGTTGCGAAAAGGATGGTTACGAAAAACCTGCGCAATAATTTACCTTTCTAAAGAACTCATCCTAACTTCTCGATAGAACAGGATAAGCGAAATATATCCCCGGAGGCATTGTAAAAATTTGCATCCGGGGATATATTTATTCATCTAATTTAGTTGATATTAATCACAAACCTTCATACAAATCGGCATAATGTCTTTTCTTTAATACTCTTAATCATAATTACGGTTCAGCCTCAAAATACCCTTATTCAAAGCTACCGATAGTTTTCACTATTCTCATCACCTCGCAAGAGAAATATTGAACGCTATTCCATAATTGGAATTTGAGGTAGGATAAGAGGTATTCGATACCAATGGAGTGTTAATTTGATGGTCAAAGAATGCTGAAATCGTTATTTTCCTACTGAATTGGTAACTCGCCATAAAATTAATCGAGAAAGTGCTCGTGCCATTGGTGGCTTGTGTATATGCAGTCTCTATCCTACGGATAAGAGCCTGATTGTTGCTGTAAGCAAGGTCAAGATTCACGGAGAGGTCATTATTTGCGCCACCTTGCTTACTCCCTATCTTCACAATCCTTATAAAATCGGCAACTTTCCATCCCGCTCCTATAGAGAACTGTTTACTTGTTGTCTCCACCACTTGCCCTGCAGATGAATTTAAATTTAATGTCCTCGAATCCCTATATTCAGCATTAAGTGTAATATCATTTTTAAATGTAGCATTCAAGCCAAGTAATGGAGCGAATTTCTCAGTTATAGCTACTGAAGCAAGATTATATGGAGAAGATGGTATGGGCTGTCCTGTCAATTCATCGTATACGAAGCCCATATCGCCGCCATTTATTCCAACCCAGTTCAAAAAACTTGAGTAACCACCAACAGAATATGTACACTGATAGGCATGATTTAGTACAAATGCCTTAAAAATCTTACTGACGGCAGGGATCTGAAGTAATCCTTCGTAAGTGACACGCCAATTTGGACGCATTGCCTCGAGTCCCGGAAAATGCTTGAGTGTGACCTTTTGGGGATCGTATCCACTATATGCAGCTATGAAAGCAGGTACGAGGACATCACTGCTCGTGAGACTAACCGCTCCTACGGCGGGATTATAGACAGTACCTCCAAGAACGTTGCCATCCAAAAAGCCTGTTTCCGGATACTTTGTTCCGGCATATTTCTCCTCCAATCTGGACGCCATGATAGGGATATATTCGAGGAAACGGCTGAAGGCTGCAGAAGCATATCCATTCTCTGCCTTTGAATTTCTCAAAGAACTCGCGAGCGCAACATGAGTCCTCACATAAGAACCGGAGTGAGTCGTAGGCATACCAGCATACATGAATTGAATCTGGCGAGTTCGATTATCCGTAAGATTGCTCGTAAGAATAATCTTCAAACCTCTTATGGGTTCAAGTGTAAATTCAAAATTGAATTCCTTGCCTTGGTTCCATAATGCCGGGGATGTCATCTCAGGAGAATTCAGCAACCATCCTCTGTCAAGAGCTTTTGAGACATATTTCTCATTAAAGAATCCAAATGCAAAGTCAAGACCCGGAGCCATTGGACCATAGCTATTCGATTGTCCAAATATATCACCAATATTGGGAGAAAAGAGCGGAAGATTCAGAGAATGGGAATTTCTCCATCGGAAAGAGAGGCTTCTCGGCATCATTAGAAACCTTAAAGCATGCTCGTAAATCTCACGGAAGGTTGAATTGGTTTCAACTTTTTTATCTTCCGAAACAGTGAGCCTTATTGTATGGTCTCCCTTTTGGAGAATCTCAATAGAATTTTCGTCAATTATCCTTGTATTGATCTTCACAGGTTTACCTCCGGTAGATCCGGAAATCTTTATTTTTTTTGTCTTAAGATTGTGTTTCACTATAGTGGTGGTATCGGGAGACAGACGGATGGCTCTTTCAAATTTCTTTATATTGCTAACATTCCCGGTTCTGGAATTTCCACCTCTTCTTCTTCCGGTCTGTTGATTTTTATTAAAACGTTGGTTGATTGATTGAAGCAAAGGAACTTTGTTAAACAGAGTTTCAAAGTTAAGTCTTGCATCAGCATTCCAATTGGACTGATTATTAATCGAGTTACCGAAATTCAAATCATCTACAGTGGAACCTTTGTCCCATCTGTAAGTTGATGAATAACTGACAGACCCTGTTAAATAATCAAGTGCCGGTATCTTGTTAAATGGAGCCCGATAAGTTCCTGTAAAAGTCTGATTGTAATTCCAAGGAGTGCCAAGACTTTTTATAGATGACCAAACTGTGTCTTTCCAATCTCGATACTTATCCGGAAACAGCTTTTTATTAACCGCTCCTATAGTTTCCTCAATTCTCGCCAAGGTATTACTTGAAAAAGTTATATTGAGAGAAGTCATGATATTCCAAGACAGGCTTAGCTGTCTGTCCCACATGAAATTTTTACTTACCTGAACCGGAAGTTTGAAATCAACATCAACTTCACTTCTTGTCTGTTCTTCATAATAATATCTTGTGATATTGGTAAAGAATGTCAGATTATTGAACATCCAGTTAATGCCAAGATCACGGAAATATTTAGCAGTCTTACTGTTACCCTTTATAAAACTAAAAGGTTTTATCGGTTTTACAATCGGACTATAGGAATATTGAAATGAACCTCTATAATCAAATGTATTTTGATACTCCGTATTTGGATCGGCGTTTTTTTGCTTATTAAAAGAAAATGAAAGTTGGAAATTCGCGGGATCCCAAGGCATTGGGTTCTTGCTCTGTACATTAAATCTAAGTCCGGAAATCGAAAAACTTTCACTTTTTTTATGAGTCACTGCATAGTTCTTTATAGAATCCTTTTCTGCTTTGGTAACCACAGATTTCAGAGCATCCTTCAATAAAATATCCTGGTCTAAAGGATTATATTTTGGAGTATTCTTCTCTGATGAACGGGAATAATATACCGGGGCATTAAGTTTAACGGCGGCAGGGAAAAACTTTCCGACATCTCCTTGAACAGCAAGATTGTATTGGTCATACTCATCCAATCGTCTGGAAGAGAGACCTTGATCGACTCCCCCAAATCCGGCAGTTTCCTTATGCATGGAGAAATTTACCATACCGATATCGCTCATAACGAGATTGGCATTAACATTGGCAGCCCATCCTCCTTGTTCATTAAAATCCGTAACTCTAAGCTCGTTTACCCATACGATTCCATTCTTTAAGGAATTTGATTTATTACGGATGCCTATAAGAATAGTACGGACATCGCTAAGACTCGGGTTGCCGGAAATACTAATGGTATTATTGTCGTTTTCCGGATCATGAGAAGAATAAACCATATTAATTCCCACTCCCTCTATATTGGCATTTACATCCCTGTTCCTTTGAAGCTTCAGATTAGTCAGGACTTCAAATGGAAAGTCCATAAAATTAGATCTCGGCCAAACAATATTCCGGTCCGACATGCTGAAATTGTCATATTTTCCCTCAGGAGTGAGGGTTAAAGGCACTTCATATTCATAATAATTTTTCTTCACATCAGATCCGAGCCTGATAAAAATAGACAAGTCGCCATCCTTAAGACCGGACATATCATCGATTATTCTTTCTGCGTGAATCCACATCTGAAGTCTCCTGTAAATTCTTAGATCAAGCTGAGTATTTTTATAAATCCCCCTTGCTTCTCCGGGCTGAAGACCCGTCACCTTCATCTGTAACGATTGTTCGTTGAGTTGTGTTGCCTGAGACTGACCGGGATCCTGTATCCGGCTTACATCCGGAGGGAGAATATAATTTACCGGTGTTCTTCCCGAGTTCTCCTCAATATTAACTATTGACATGTCTAATTCACCCTCCGCGGGAGAATTATCCATATTGTTGAGACTGAACATATAATCGCGCCATTCTCCTTTTACTAATTCAAGCGAGGCAAATCTAAGATGTGTAACTTCCTTGAAACCGGTCATAAAAATTCGCGCGAACCTGATGGTGGAGAAATCACTGATTCCGCCTACAATCTTATCAGGTTGACTCAATGGTATTTTAAATAGATACCATACTACCGTGGCATTTCCATCTCGAGTGGGTACAACTGTTTCTCTCCTATCGGCTATATAATTTTTACCCACTTCAAGATCTTCAGGCCGTATAGAAACCTTATATTGAAAATATTTTTCATATTCATTCAGAGTATTATCTTGGTTTATATCCTCTACATCCGGTACACTCTTGGAAGATTGATAATAAGGATTACTGCTTTGATCAGGTGAAAGTGAGTTTCCTTCCACTCCGTTATAATGTTTATAGCGGTCAAGAATTGAGGTATGTTGCTCGTCATAATATGGGCTCCTATAAAAGTGATAATTATCTCCGGCAGGGTCATTCATAGGCGAAGCCGGGTCTTCCTCCATCTTAGTAATGGCTAAAGGTGACAATTTCTCTCTTAACCGAGTTAAATAGTCTGAATAAGAAGGAAATTGATATTCCATTTCATTTGGAAGCCCGTCAAGACCTACGTCCTGAAGAGGACGTGCATTTTCAGCATTTTCAAATGCGTAGGTCAAGGAATTTTGCTTTGACACCCTGCCCCATTTTGTTTCAGTCATAAAACGGTCATCACCATCAATAGGAATACCGTTCTCATAACTCTTCATACCGTCTTTCAAAATATCTTCACTAATCTCACCGAAATTAAAATATAAATCCCCTCCCTCAGAATTAGGATTTTCGGGATCAAGGAAAGGGTCAAGCATCCAGAATTGAAGATACTCCACATTCAGGTTTTCAAAGTTTGAGTTATCCATCTTCCGCATTATTCCTCCCCATCTCTTTTCGGGGAAAAGAAGATTTCCATTTTCATCAATTCTGTCGGCATCAAGATTATACGGTCCCCTTTCTCTTGGATAGAAAGAAAGGTTAAGAGTCTGGACATAGTTAGATTCTCCATAAACAACATCCCTACCCGGATAAATTTCTCTGACAGTAATCTCCCTTACGTAAGGATTCGATAACTGTTTTACATCATTTCTGAGATAACCCGGCAACATGGAGGAATTCTTTTGAGTCTACATCCTGTCTATATAATTCCATGCCAGCAAAGCTCTGTTTTTCCCATAGTCAACATTATCGGAAAGAGAAGCCTCCGGAAACAAAGCTTCAGCTCCAGAATCATAAGGAACTGACGCGAGCGACCAAGAATATGGATTGCGCATATCAATGCCCGTCTGAGTGCTTTCGAAATCATCTATATAAGATGATCCTTTTGCGGATCCGCTCTTCTGCTTCATTGGTAGAAGATGTGCAAACTCAGCACTTAAACGGAAAGAGGAAGGAGCAACGGCATTTACAGTAGGAATTTTATTTAATAGATTTGTCAGCCAGAAAAATTCTTTATTATAGTTCAGATTCACTCCAAACATCGTATTGTTGATAATTTCCTCACCAACATTTACTTTTTCAGTCAGGGCCTTTTCAGAGAAATGTAATAACGTACCTCCGAAAGTTAAGTCTTTACTATACCTGTATTGTGCATCAAGTCCTAGCAAAGTCTTCCTTTGCATACTATAGAGCGACTGGTTTTCAAGTGTTACATTTACATTTGTGCCGGAGTCTATGATGCTCTGATTTGTGATTGTCACAATACCCATGCTGTAATCTACTGTATAGTCTACATTTTCAGTAAGTGTAACACCTCCGGCAGTCACCACAACGGACCCCCTCGGTACATTCATGGCATTAAGTCTGATTTGAGCACCGTTAGATGCCTGATATTCTCCTACAAGTGAAAACTTGTTTTTGTCAGCAAACTGGCGTGCCACAACAAGTGTGGAGTCATACAATTCTTTATAGACATAAGGGGCGGCCAAAACAGTATTGCCTATTCTTCTCTCAAGATTTCTACCAAATGGTTCGACTACAGGAAATATAATTTTGCCATTATTCGATTGCACTGTATAACCTTCAATATAATCGAAAAACCCGTCCGGATTCGATTCTTGATTAGAATCAATACGGTCAAGGTTCATAAGTTGGAGCAAAGACAGTCCTGAAACTGACGGGACGGGAAGATAATTCAATTCAGTTCCAATTGAATCACAGAGGTATTTAATATTTAGTTTAAAATTTCTTTCCTGCAATTGATAAGCTGCTAAAGAATACACATTTTTCATCATAAGTCTCCACATTGGAAGATGGGTGGAGACGGTAGTAGCTCTCAACATTTTCAAGTACAGGCTCTGTGTAGTTACATCTATATCACTTGAAAATTCTCCTACCTGATACACCTTACCCTGATATGTATATTCAAAGGCAACAGCAAGCACCTCATCAGTATTTAATGCTGATTTCAATGAGATGTAACCCAAAGTGGAATTAAGAGTATATTCAGACGGCTTTAGCAATCTTGCGCTTTCCACTTTCTCATAATCTTGACCCCCTGTTATTCCATATGCCTGTAAAGGAGCAAGCACCTGTGTAACTTCGTTGATATTCCTTGCTCCCGGATAATCACTTTTAAGTACTTCAAGAAGATTATTCGACTTATTAGAAGGAACCCATTCAGAGGTGTTAGGGATCCAATAAGAGTTGGCGAGCAGCGTATTTTCACCGAGATCCATAAAACCAACCACATTGCGCGACTCATCATATCGTCCCGTCTTGTTAGTAACCCATACCTCTATTCGGGTTATATTTATACCGGATGTGACATGGGGAAGTTTTTCAGAAAACTTATCGTAGTTATCATAAAAATATTGAGCGAGAAAGAAATGTCGGTTGGCATCATATTCATCAGCTCTAATAGAATATGAAGTTGTTTGTACTCCACCACGGGTTCCTACAGTTTTTGATTCACTGTTCTGTTGACTTAGTAAGCCAGTAAGAGTAAGTTTCCCGAACTGTAACTTTGTCTTTATACCAAACAAGGCAGTTCCCCCTCTCATAAGACTCGACCCTGTGGTCATGCTAACGTTACCGACCTCAATACTTTTAATTATTTCATCTTCTTTGCCTTCATAATTCAGTTTGAGATTCTTAGAGTCGAAATCGAATGTGGCGTCAGTGTTATAATTCATGTTGAATTTCATTTTGTCTCCCACTGAAGCCGATATATTAGCCTGAATCTTCTGGTCGAAATTAAAAAAGGTTCTTCTCCTTGAGCTTAAAGATAATGAAGGATTCTCGGTTTTATTACTTTTTATTCCTGCTGACAGCTGAATGGAGCCTTGGGTTGACAGTCTGACACCCCCTGGACCAAATATTCTTTCCAAGGGACCTAAAGAGAAATTCATATCGAGGACATTAAATGCCTTTTTATTCATTATCTCCGGACTCTCAGAATTCCTATTCCGGAAATAATCATACATCTCTTTCCTGATAATTATGGCATTATATTCTTCCGGAGTCATCATATAGGGAGTTATAATTTCTCGGTCACCGAGTTTTGTTCGGATCACATACATCCCTAAATCAGGGTCAAAAACAGCTTCTGTAGTGATGTTAGAGGGATTGGACAAATCCGCCACATATTCTTTTCCTATATAATCAGAATATTCACGCGGTAAGGTTGGACGTACCGGAGAAGGCAAGATAACAGAATCCGGAATTTGAGTGCCCGGAAGATATTTGGGAACAGGAGGCGGCGGAGGAGGAAGTGTAGTCTTTACTTGCGCTGAAGATAATAAAGAAACTGTCAGTATCAACAATGATACGGACACCAGAATTGCCAAATTTTTGAATGCTGCTTTCCGGAAAATCATTTCAGAGCATCTTGAGAGCAAGTTTAATTGCCTTCTCTGTGCTCAACGTCGGATCGGATGTAAATATTTTTTTAAGAGCTTTCTGACTTTGCTGGGCTGTGAAACCAAGCATGACAAGAGCGGCAACTGAATCTTCATATGCCTCTCCGGCTGTTGGAGCACTCTCATTTAACGTTATACCAGATACTTTTATTTTATCTTTTAGATCCACTATGATCCTCTGAGCCGTCTTTCCTCCAATACCTTTCACTGCTTTCAACGCAGAATCTTGACCGGAAGAAATTGTGGTTTCAAGCTGGTCAGTTGTCAGTGATGACAGTATGAGACGCGCAGTGTTGGGACCAACGCCGCTTACACCTATCAATAACCGGAACAATTCTCTGCTTCTCTTGGTAAGAAAACCAAACAATACATGGGCGTCTTCACGTATTGACTCATGTACAAATAGTTTCACAACATCTTTTCCGGGTGCACCGTTAAGTTCAGCATAATCCATCAAGGTAATATTTATATCATAACCGATTCCGGCTGTTTCCACAACAGCCGAGGTTGGAGTAAGTTCGGAAAGATGACCGCTTATATAATCTATCATAAAGGTTTTGTTTATCTATTAAGTTCAGACAAAAATAATATTTTCCATCCACTCCTGCAACCGTCTACGAAACATAAGCCGCTTCAATATATTTATAATCCCGTTTACCATTATCTTAAGCCCGGTCAATTGAATTACATTATTACTTTTGACATAATGAAAATGATTTTGTAATTTTGTGTCATGAATCAGTCATTTAATTCATCTTTGTTGGAAAATGCAGTCTCCGAGTTGTCAAAACTGCCTGGAATCGGCAGAAAGACTGCTCTCCGGCTTGCATTACATCTCTTAAGACGTGAAGAAAATGAAGCAATTTCTCTTGGAGAATCCATCATAGCTATGCGAAAGAACATCTGCTATTGTTCGCGATGTCACAACATTAGTGAACAAGAAATTTGTCCCATTTGCAATGATCCACGCCGGGAAAGTTCAACTGTGTGTGTTGTAGAAAATGTAAAAGATGTGATTACAATCGAATCCACACATCAACATAACGGGTTGTATCATGTGCTGGGAGGAGTAATTTCACCTCTTGATGGAGTAAGCCCTTCCGATCTTGAAATTGAAAGTCTGATCAAAAGAGTTACGGATGAAGATATAAAAGAAGTGATCCTTGCCTTAAGCCCCACCATAGAGGGAGACACAACTAATTTTTATATCTACAGAAAACTTGCTGACCTCCCCGTTAGAGTCACAATGCTGGCAAGGGGGCTAAGTATAGGAAACGAACTTGAATATACAGACGAACTCACACTTGGAAAATCAATTCAGAACAGGGTGTTGTTTTCCTCAACATTCCCTAAAACTTAAACCATTAATACATTATCATTATGCTCCACTCACATCGTCTACATCTCCGTGCACTTGAGCCGGGTGACGCCGATTTTATGTATGAGGTTGAAAATGACGCAGAGGCATGGCGTTACAGCGATACAATCGCACCCTTGTCAAGAAAAGTGTTGCGCGACTATGCCCTCAATTACGATGCCGATCCTTTCTCTGCCGGTCAGCTGAGACTAATTATTACAGAAGAAGGTAACAACACTCCTGTGGGCATTGTAGACTTATATGAAGTGTCTCATCGCCACCTACGCGCATTTATTGGGATATATATATGTAAAGATTATAGAAATAAAGGCTATGCGGAAGAGACAATAGCCCTTATAGAAGAGTATGCTCAAAACACCCTGCATCTACATCAATTGGGTGCTAAAATAGAAGAGGGTCATGAGAAAGTAATAAAACTCTTCTCTTCTCTGGGATTTAAATGTAGTGGTAAACTCGAAGAATGGCTGAGTGCTCCTAATGGAGAATATGTAGATATGCTTATCTACACCAAACATCTTAAATAAAAGATAAATATTGCATATTGGCACATTTCTTTGGGTGCCAATATGCAATATTTTAATTTGACGAAGGGTCAAGCGGCATAAGTAACCAGCTCCGGTAGCTTTCACCAAGTTTTTCCACCTCTTTGCGCCAGTATTCATTTTCTGATCCTGTAAGCAGTCCTGCTCCGTTTTCAGGGTTTCTAACAGCCCAAGAGTGATGCTCAATCTCCCTTTCAAGCTGACCTTCAGACCAGCCGCTGTAACCGAGGAAAAACCTGAGCTTTCCTTCTATCTCACCACCCTCCTCGATATAATTTAATATTTCTTCTACATCTCCACCGACATATATGCCGGGAATGATTTCTGTCGCTCCATGAATCTTCTCTCCAAGAGAATGCAGAAGGAAAAGACGTTCAAGGTCTACAGGTCCGCCACAATAAACAGGGATATTCTTACCTTTTGTCCATCCGGGCATAAGGTCGTGAAGGGTAATCCGGGTTTCCTTGTTTAAAGTGAGACCAAGAAATCCTTTGTTGGTGTCGACGTCGAGAACCATAACTACGGAACGTCTGAAATATAACTCCTCCATCATCGGATCGGCTATAAGAAGACTGCCCCTTTTAGGATCGACTTTTTTATTATTTTTATATAAGAGTTCGTGAATATTCATCGGGACGCTTGTTAAATATATGTATCCATAGCCAATATTATTTATTATTAAGGCATAAGGTATACTTTATCTTTACAACAATCCACAAAGGGTTTTTATTATATAATGAAAGTATTGAAATTTGGAGGAACCTCCGTCGGATCTGTCGGAAGTCTCTTGAATGTTAAGTCAATCGTAGAAGCTATTGAAGAACCTACGGTAGTGGTAGTGTCTGCACTCGGCGGACTCACCGACCGTCTTATCTCCACTGCCAAATCTGCTGCGGCTAACGACCTTGTCTATATCAGCGAAGTGGAAGCTATGACAGATCGTCACCTGGATATAATCGATAAGGTAATCGATCCTCAGAAACATATTGAGGTAAAGGCAAAGGTTCTCGATCTGCTCAAGGAACTCCGGAGAATGTATGATGGCGTGTATTTAATACGCCATCTTCCACAGATGACCCTTGACCTTATAGTGAGCTTCGGAGAGAGAATCTCTTCTATCATCGTGGCAGCTATGATTGACGGCGGAGAAAGACGTGACTCTCTAAATTTCATTAAGACTGAAAAATGGTATGATAAAAACATTGCCGACCAAAAACTTACAGAAAAATTAATTCGAGAGGAATTTGCCACAAGCTTTAATAAGGCAATCGTACCGGGATTTATTTCTACTGACAAAAAAACAGGAGAGATAACTAATCTTGGACGCGGAGGAAGTGATTTCACGGCTGCTCTTATTGCAGCTGCTTTAAATGCTGAAATTCTTGAAATATGGACTGATGTCGACGGCTTCTTATCAGCCGACCCCCGTATTATTAAAGAAGCTGTGCTGGTGCCTCATATGACTTTCCTGGAGAGCATGGAACTTTGCTCATACGGCGCCAAAGTGATATATCCTCCTACCATATACCCCGTCTTCCATAAGAATATTCCTATTAAAATTCTAAATA
>CAZXHO010000011.1:0-18089 GCA_964640365.1 uncultured Sangeribacter sp.
GCACTGCAGTTTTTGGTTCTGCCTGTCCAGGTTCGAATCCTGGTAAGACAACGTTAGAAACCCTCAATTTTCTGAATTTCAGAGAACTGAGGGTTTCTTTTTATTTATCCCACTATCTATATTTGACAATGTATTCACCGGTTATGCCATGCGAAATTATACCTGAAGTAAGTGCTATGGCCGGGAATTGTGGAATCTTGTTTTGCAGAGGTGGGTCATTTCTTATCTCGTTTTGGCTTGAAGTCAAACTTATACTCTACAGATAGTGCCACGTATCGGGGAAGTGTCGTGACATGTGTTTCGGTACGTCCGTAGGCATTGATGTCGTAATTGATATTTTTGATTTGTCCGAGTAAGTCATGACCTGTTAAGGAGAAAGTTAGCGCACCTTTCAGCATGGTATAGAATATATTGGCATTCCAGATGAGGCGATTATCGTTCATTGTACTTTGGGAATATCCTCTGCGGGAATACATGTTGAGGTTTGTGTAAAAACTAAATCCTGAAGGAAGCTTGGCATACCCCGAGACACCATAATTGAACTCTAAAGCATTAAAAGAATCAAACATTTCTGCCTCCGAACGGGTGTGCCGATACTTGATACCTCCATCTAACGAGAAATTATAATTTTCGTCTCTTGTGTAGATGCTAAGATTATCCCCTATTATTGAATTCCTGACCTTTTGTTTTTCGGGCTCTCGGTCTTCGCCGATCATATTGGCATAGAGAGATTTGTTATAACTTACTCTGTTGTTGACATGAAATTTACTGAGTATTCCAGGAAGAGGACCGGCCAGCAATAGAGAAAGATTGAGAGAATTATTACCATTGACGTTATAAGTCTTGAAAGTCCTTACTCCTGTCTGTGAGTCATAACGGTAACCTCTTACAAGGTCATTTTCATCCCATTGGTAGGCTAGCCTTAAATTATAACCCCATTTCTCGGCTTTAAAGCAACTGTAGGACAAATCCACATTATTAGCGGTTGAATTGCGGAGATTGGGATTTCCCTCCTGAATGTTCAGAGGGTCGGAAGTGTCCCGGAAATCAACCATGTCTATCAATGATGCAAGGTTGGGCGTGCGTTTAAATGTTAGAAAACACTGAATCCCTCGCTCAGGATAAATATAAATCAAATATGTATCCATTATGCGGAATGTGAAGTCATTTTTTTTCGGCGACACATCAAGCATTCCTCTGTGATAGTCAAGGTGACGGTTGTATAAGCTGAATTCCGGAGAGATTTTTAAATGCAGATCGCTTTTGCCTATCTTATAAGAAGATGTATAAAACGGTCTTATTTGATGATAATTGGATATTAGCCGGCTGTCATAACTATTTGCTGTATCAAGCACGGGAACCATTCCTTCGAAATCTTCAGGTATGCTTCCGTCCTCTTTTCTCGCTTCGAGAAGGAAGAGTTCGGAATTCTTTTTCTGATTCTCGTGTGTGAAATTATATAGAAATCCGGTTGTGCCTTTCGGAAGATTGAAATAATATTTGGTTCCGACGTTAAGTTTAAAACTCTTATTTGGCACACCTTTATATTTCTGATTTAGCAGCGTTGCGGAAATTGGATCTCCACCGAAAAGGATGCTTTGGTTATTGTCCCTGTTGTTCCTATAATCTTCCCAATTTAAATCTACCCATATGGAAGAAAGGTCGTTCGACTTTGCTAACTTATAGAAAAATTCAGTGAAGAGATCGCCTCCCAAACCGTGAGAGCGTGAGTTGTCGTTCACGATATTCCTATTGATAAATCCGTTTTTATTTCCGGTTCCGAATTCATTTTTTAAATCCAGAATGAAATCAGGGTTGATATCATTTATTTCTTTGTTGAAAGATGCGGAAACATTATCTGTCCGTGTCTTGGTGGTATTACAGTGGAACGAAGGTTTAAGATTTAGTTCCCACATATCCCTTTTTAATCTCCAGAAATGATAGGTTGATAATCCAAAATTCTTGTTTACAGGACGCATAAAACTGTAATCGTAAGTATTGCCTCCCGAAAGAAAATTAGTTTTATAAGTGTCCGTATTATTCGTGTTTTTGTCATATGCAACATCTACATTGCCGTTTAATTCCCAAGTATGCTTGGGATTGTCAGCCTGATAGTCTATTCCCCCGCGATAAGTATCAGTCAGTCCATTGCCGTCATTTCCTGCCAAAGAATACCCACGTCCGTCGTTAGGCTTTTCAGTATCATTCAGGTTATTGGCATTCCCATAAATCGCTACGCGCGAATTGTTGGTATAGTGCATTCCGAATAACTTGCCGAGAAATCTATCTTCAGTACCTCCTGTGACCTTCACATTCAGTAAATTTCCTGCCATATAGTCTTTCTTCAGTTTAACATCCATTACGTATTGAGTGTCGTCTACCAGTTTCTTTCCCATCATCTCACTTAGAGTCCCTCCTTTCTCATATACCTGAATATCCTTCACAAGATAGGCTCCAAGATTATCAAGCATAATTTGATTATTTCCTTTAAAGAAATCCTTGCCGTTTAGCAACAACGACTCCACATATCTTCCGTTGACATAGATAGCACCTCCTTCACGTATCTCTACTCCCGGCAATTGCTGAACAAGGGCATCAAGCATAGATCCTTCCGGAAGCAGAAACGCATCGGCATTATAAACTATAGTATCACCCTTATGATAGAATTTAACTTTACTTGCCTTTACCACCAGTTCATCAAGATCAACCGTTTTAGCTGTGGGCCGCAAATATATTTTGTCCACTTCATATTGAGTCTGACGCGATCCCATTTTGGTTAGGTCAAGGTTTTTATATGCGGTTTCATATCCATCGAGCGAGGCCTTCAATATGTATTTGCCTTTCACTTTGGGGATGGAGATGCCAAACCATGAATTTTGTTCGAATACAATTTGATTGCCATTCCTGAAGGTTGATTCAGAAGTGGCTGTGGTGGAGGCTATGATGGTGCTGTCTTGTGAGAGTATCTCTATTTTTGCTCCCGGCAGTTCTTTGGAAGTTACAGCACTGTAAATGTAACCGGTCAGTCGGATAGTAGCTTCAGCCCTGAGTTCAATTGTTGTGAATAAAGTTGTTATTAAAAGTAAGGAGAGGGTGAAGTGTCTAAGAGATAAACACATAGTGGAAGCAGATTTATAAGGATATATTGATGTAGGTTATAATACTTAGCGTATGCTCGTAATATACATACTGTAAAATAGACTATATGGCTCGGCAAATATTACAGCGTATTGAAAATTTTTTGAAAATTTATTTGAAGAGGCTATTATTCTCATCTAAACTTAAAAAAATGATGATGTGTTTATGGTTGATTATGACGTATAATTTTATGTTGCAATGTACGTTTCTATTTACTATTTTTGCATACTAAACAAAATTTAGAGGATAACATACAAAAAGTAAGAGAAGTCCGAAAATCGGATTTCCCCTTATAAATCAAACATAGGAATAATACAATATGGCTGAAGAATTACACATTGCGGATGGAAGTAAGTCAGAAAAATATGCGGCTTTACTTCCACAGCTTGAGGCGCTGATAAAATACGAGTCGGATGAAATAGCGATTATGGCAAATTTGTCGAGTGCCATAATGGAAACATTCGGATTTTTATGGACCGGTTTCTATGTAGTAAGAGGAGATAAATTAGTGCTGGGTCCCTTCCAAGGACCTCTTGCATGTACCAGAATATCATCCGGTAAAGGTGTATGCGGTACGGCATGGGCTGAAGGTAAGACTTTAGTGGTTGCCGATGTAGAAAAATTTCCGGGACATATTGCCTGTAGTTCTTCCTCACGTTCTGAGATTGTAGTTCCGTTTTATCGTAATGGAGTTGTTGCCGGTGTGCTTGATATAGACAGTGAATTTCTTAATACATTCGACAATATCGATGCCGAGTGGCTTGAAAAAGCCATGAAACTGTTTGGCGATAAGCTTTCCGGTAAAGGTAAGTTCGATGACGCAACGAGGGATGGAATAGTGGTATACTGTGCTTCGTCATCAAAAGTGGCACAAAAATATCTTGATGCCGCACATGAAATGGGCAAGTTCATTGCTGAAGCCGGCTATACCCTTGTCAACGGTGGAGGCTATCGGGGATTGATGGCTGCCGCAATCGAAGGCGCTCTTGAGGCAGATGGAAAAGTGACGGGCGTATTACCACATTTTATGATTGAAAGAGGGTGGGCACATAAAGGGTTGAGCAGGTGCATTGACACTCCTTCAATGCATGTGCGTAAAGAAACCATGGCGTCTCTTTCTTGTGCCGCTATTGCATTGCCCGGAGGTATCGGGACACTTGATGAACTATGTGAAATAATGACCTGGCGCCAGCTTAAACTCTTTCCGGGTGCAGTGATACTGGTCAATGTTGATGGTTTTTATGATCCGTTGATTGAAATGTTGACCCGTATGGAGAAGTTGGGCTTTATGAGAGATGGAGAGTTACCTGTGAAAATAGTGTGTACTCCCTCTGAGGCAATGGATTATATAAAAGAGGAGAGAGGTAAAAATTTATAGGATTGTACGTCGCTCTTAATTCCTTTTGCCTTTTAGGTTTTTTGCCACTTTAAAAAGGCTCGGATTTACATGGCAATAACCATTAGGATTTTTATATAGATAATCCTGATGGTATTCTTCTGCCGGATAGAAATTAGTTAGAGGAGCCACTTCGACAACAATTGGTTCATCATATTTTGCTTGTAGATCTTTCCACATGGATTCTATAACAGGTGCATCTGCAGGATCGGTATAAAAAATTCCGGTTCTGTATTGTGTACCTATGTCATTACCTTGTCTGTTCAGTATCGTCGGGTCAATGCTTTCAAAATATAAGGCAATGAGATCAGAAAGATCAATTATAGAGTCATCATACTCCACTTTCACCGTCTCTGCCGCATGCGTTTTACCTGTACACACCATTTGGTATGTGGGATCCGGAATAATGCTGTTGGCATAACCGGCAATAGATGAATCAACTCCTGTTACAAGGGAAAACAGATGGGCTGTTCCCCAAAAACATCCTCCGGCAAAAAATATAGTTTTCAACATTTTAAATTTATTTAATGTGCTAATCTTTCTTTTTACCAATCTTAGAATTTAGTTTATGCCGCTTTTTTATTTGTAAGCTTTTGATTGGTTATGGCACATACGCATGAATCGGACCACACGTTTTCTGCCGTTTCAACCATATCAATAATAGTGTAGATCGGCAGAATAATACCCATAATGCCAACATTTGCACCAATACCTGACATAAGTGAAAGTGTAAGGAAGTAGCAACCCATGGGAACGCCTGCATTTCCTACAGCTGAAATAACTGAAATCAAAAGCCAGATCAACATGGTAGGCACAGACAGCGGCATACCGTTATTCTGCATTACAAACAAGGACGTGGCAAGAATAAAAGCAGCACAACCGTTCATATTGACCGTGGTACATATGGGCAATACAAATCTTGAAACTTTAGGATTTACGCCAAGCCGCTGTTCCGCATTCTCCATGGTGACGGGAAGTGTGGCAGCCGAACTTTTAGTAAATAGTGCCATGAGCACAGCAGGCATCATTTTACTTAAAGTCTTGATAGGATTGAGTTCGGATAGGAGAAGGAATATTGGAAGCACCACGAAGAACTGTGTGCAGTTGCCGGCAATTATTACCGCCACATATTTACCGAGGGAATCGAACATCACACCGGCTCCGACTTCTGCCGTTAGCTGAGCTGCAAACGCAACGATACCTATAGGCAGAACTGCTATGAGCCAATGGATAAGGATGAAGAGAAGTTCTTGAATGCCCAACAAACCTTTAATTACATCCTCTTTCTGTTTAGATTCAGGCATCTTTGATATGCCGATACCTACAGCGAAGCACAAAAGAAGAAGTGCAAGCACATTGCCATCGAGAAATGGTTTGACAATATTGTCCGGTATAACGCTGAGAATATGGTCGGCATATGAAAATTCCACTTTGTCTCCAACTGCCATCTCAGCTCCTACAGCCGATGGAGGAAGATTTCCCGGTGCAATGATAAGATAATAGCCAAGTGCTACTGCCGCCGCTGAGAAGGTTGTCAGCAAAGTATAAGTGATCGTTGTACGGAACATTCTACCCATTTCCTTGCTTCCACCAAGGGAAGCAAGGGTAGTAATGACTGCGAGTACGATAGTAGGCACTGCAAGCAATCGGAACAGGCGCGTGAAGACAGTGGCAATGAAATTCATAACTGCATCCACACTGTCAATCTTAAGCAATCCTATGCCCACACCGACAGCAAGTGCCGCGAGCCAAATATATATTTGTGCTTTTTTCATTAAATGTAAGAGAAATGATTATTTCTTTTTGAATCGATCCGGAACCTTACTGAATATTGATTTGATCCTGTCCATATCAAACTTGGAAGTACGGTTATAGTTATAGATACCGTTCTGCTCCTGCTCTACATCGGTGAGCTGAGTATAACAATAACCTGACATATACGGAACTGCATTTATTGCGTCCACCTGTCCCTCAAGTCTGTTATAGAATTCTTCGAGAGATTTGGGACCGTCACCGTAGCCCCATGAATTTTCTGCAAATTTTTGACCTACAACCCATTTTATTCCTCCGAATTCATCAATAAAGAAAGGTTGCCCGGTATATTCAACATCGTAGCGGGGGTCTTGACAAGGATATTTGCCATCTTTTATTTCAAACCATTCAGTTAATTTTTCCGGGTTTTGTTCATAGTTATGCACGGTCCAAAGATCGGTGATCACATGATAGTTTCCGGATGCATCATTTACCGGTCGATAGTCAAGATTATGGGTCAGATTGTAAACGTCTTCTATCAGGCGGTCATGTTGAAGGGCAGCTTCATTATTGCCGGGACGCTCCCAAGTTTCGTTGAACGGAGTCCATGAAATAATGGAAGGATGGTTTCTGTCTCTCACTACCACCGCTTCCCATTCAGGAATGAAATTTCTGGCAGAAAGCGGATTATTGGCATCAGCCCCCCAGTTGGGCATTTCTCCCCAAGTCAGATAGCCGAGCTTGTCAGCCCAATAATGAAATCTTTCTTCAAATACTTTCTGATGAAGTCTTGCACCATTAAATCCGGCTTGCATTGAAAGTTCAATATCATTTTTAAGAGCTTCATCTGTGGGTGCGGTCCATATTCCATCCGGATAGAAGCCCTGATCAAGCACAAGACGTAGGTAATATGGTTCGTTATTTAGGAAATACTGATTGCCTTCCACATGAATTTTACGCATTCCGGCATATGAATTCACCTCATCGATAAGGTTCCCGTCTTTGTCGTAAACGTTAAGTTCTATATCATACAGAAACGGGCTCTCCGGTGACCAAGTCTTGGCATTTTTAATTTTTAGTGGAATTGAAAGAGTGGGACTTGCCTTGCGGCGCTCTTTTGCCACAACCTTGCCATTGTCTTTTACAATCACTTCGAAAGTTTGTCCGTCTGTAAGATTCTTGAATTCAGGATTAACCACGAATTCACTGTTGTCGAGATCCGGAACGATATAAACGCTCTTCAAACCGTTTTTATCAACCGGTTCCATCCATACAGTTTGCCATATGCCGGTGGTACGTGTATAGTAGCAGCCGTGAGAATTAAATACGCGGCTTTGTTTACCTGAAGGCTGCGTGTTGCTACGAAGGTCATCCTCTACTCTCACCACGAGATCATGAGGTTTGCCATCCTTTACATATTCGGTGATATCGCATGAGAAGGGAGAACTTCCTCCCCAATGGCGAGCCACAAGTTTGCCGTCAATGTATATGCCGGCGAAATAATCTATTCCTCCGAAATTCAAGATAGTCTGCTTGTCTTTCCATGACTCGGGAATGCTGATTGTGCGGTGATACCACATGGCAGGGATAAAATCTTTATAGCCCACTCCCGAAAGTTCGCTTTCAGGACAGAATGGCACTGTAATTTTATCTTTAAATCCTTTGCTTTCGAAAAGTTTACGATTTACTCCCGATTTGCCGAAATCGAATTCATATGTCCATTCGCCGTTAAGGTTCTGCCAGTCCGAACGTTCGAACTGGGGGCGTGGATATTCATTACGCGGCAGCGCAAATGATGTAATGGCCGACAGTGCCAGGGCTAATGTGCAGCCTAATCTTGTTAGCAGTTTCATTTCAATATGGTGTTAGTTAAGATTAAGTTTCCAATTACAAAGTAACGTTATTTTTTTGACAGGTGCAATTATTCGGGCAAAAGATTTTTGCTTATGACATTGACTAATAAGTAAACGGTATGGCAGTTTTAAGAATCGGAATCCTTAATTTGATATAAACAGCCTGCCGGGGATCTTTACCAATTAAAATGTTAAGTAGTTGTAAAAAATCGTAATTGCTCAATGAGAGGTCTGACTTCCGAATGTTTATATACTATATACAAGCGGGTGTAGGATTCTTGACACACAATTCGGGAGAGGAATTATGCTATGATAACACATTAGAGGTAAAGAGTATGGACAGGAATATTATAAATAAAGGTTTGGGTAACGGTAAGAGCGGTTCATCGGGTAAAGGAGACATAATGGCAGGGATATTTCTTATGGTTGCCGGTGCAATAGCCATTCTTCTTGCCATATGGTTCGGAACAAGGGAAAGGTCTGACGTTCCGATAACAGAGGGTGAACATATAGAGAAAGACAAGCACGGCTACTGGGTGGTAGATGTGCCTACACCTAATGTGACCGAAGGAGTGAATGAGGTGGAGGGTATTATTCTTCATCACACAGCCACTGCCACGGGTGAACAGGCATTGAGAGCGCTGACTTCCCCAAAAAGCGGAGTAAGCTGCCACGTCCTGATCGATACTGACGGTACAAGGTATGTGCTGGCAGATCCTACTGCCATCACTTGGCATGCCGGCAAATCCATGCTTAACGGAAAAGAGGGTTGCAATAATTTTACCGTAGGAATAGAGTTTCAGGGAAATACTCTTGAAGAGCCATTGACGGAAGATCAGATTCAAAGCGCATTGGATTATGTGATTCCCATTATGCGCCATTATAATATTCCTATGAAAAATATTGTCACCCACGAACAGATACGTAAGGAATTTAAGGATGCTAATCCGAAATCCAAGGCACATGCCAAAGTTGATGTCACACCTGAAGAGTATGAACGTTTCATGAAGGCCTTAAGAGAACGGCAACGTGAAGAGATGTTCCCCGGATGGCCTTCGCGCAACGAATTCAAGGCGAACATGTAAGAGTAGTTCTATTCTACGTATATCATTTTACGGGTCATCCCGCCGTCTACAGGAATATCGGCACCGTTGATGAAATCGTTGTCAGGCAGGGAAAGAAATATACACAGACGGGCAATGTCTTCAGGTTTGCCAACTCTGCCTGACG
This sequence comes from uncultured Sangeribacter sp., assembly GCA_964640365.1. Taxonomy (GTDB): domain Bacteria; phylum Bacteroidota; class Bacteroidia; order Bacteroidales; family Muribaculaceae; genus Lepagella. The sequence goes on from CAZXHO010000011.1 coordinate 9,370, forward strand.
GATGCTGGATATGATCGGCTTGTGTCAGGACTTCCGGATCGCCTGTGTGTATCCACCCGGGGGAGATACAGTTTACTGTGATTCCATATTCAGCAAGCGACATCATCAGGCTATGTGTCAGAGAGGCAATAGCGCCCTTGGATGCTGAATAGCCTTCGGTGCCTTTCTCACTTTGCAGGTGCCTTGTGGAAGACATGGTTATTAACCTTCCTCCGTAAGAATTGGGGATAGGATATTGTTTGCGATGACGAGCCCAGGCTCTTGCAATTAAATAAGTGGGGCGCAAGTTAGTGTCGATAATTCTATCGAACATATCGGGATCGCTATCTTCTAAGGGTTGGAATGTTGAAATGCCGGCATTGCTTACGACAATGTCGAGATCCTTCCATGCACTGAAGAGGTTGGAAAGAGCATTTTCCAGTTCTTCACGTTCTGAAAGGTCGACATGGTAAAACCTTACTCCCTCGTCGTGGGCAAGACTTTCTCCTGATTTTTGATCCTTATCCATTACAGCCACTTTGCATCCTGTGCGCAGGAAAGCACGTGCGATTGCCAGTCCTATACCGTTCGCACCACCTGTCACCAATACTCGGCGTGAAGGGAAAGGTATATTCAGACCGTTCCTTCGTAAAGAATTATATACCATTTGGCGATTAGTGGTCGATAATTTACCACTACGGAAATCTTCCATCCTTTGTTCGAGATAATTATCTGCCATATTGGTTTATTAAGATTGATGTTAGGGGTTTTGATGCAAAAACGGTACTAATATGTTGTTAAGTTCTGTAAATGTAGGAATATCCTCATCTCCAAAGGTTGCAACGATCTTTCCTGTTTTATCGGCAATAAAGGTTCTGGGAATCCCTGAAGTGGCAAAAAGATTGTAAATACTACGATCTGTCTGAGAGGAAAATGGGATTGAAAAACCGTTTTTAGACCAATATTTATTTATGGATTCGGAATTTTCTTCTCTTGAAACTGCAAAGATTACTATATCGGGATGATCTTTATATTCTTCATATAATCGGTTGATGGCAGGTAATCCTTCCTGACAATCTTTGCAACCGGTATTAAAGAATTCGATGACAACAGTTTTCCCTTTCAACGATTCCGTGGATATTACCTCTCCGGTATTCAGAACGACACTGAATAGGGGCAAAATATCACCGGTCTTTAACCCTACATTATCGGGCATATCCTCTTTTACACATCCGGATAGGATGATTGCAACAAAAGATAGGCTGAGTAAAATATGTTTTATTATATTCGGTTTCAATGTGAGGTCAAAGTTGAGTAAAAGAAAAGAATTCCACTTGTTTTAAACCGATACAAAAAGGAAAAGGGCGCATTAACGCGCCCTCTCTTAACGTGTCTTTTCAATTATTTTGATCTGATTCGGGTGCCTTATCAATGAGTTCCATGAAATCATCAAGTTTCGGAGTTATAATGATCTCAGTGCGCCGGTTGCGTTGTTTACCAAGTTCGGAATCATTGTCGGCTATAGGATTGTATTCTCCACGGCCTGCTGCCGAAAGTCTATTGGGATTTATGCCAAAGTCATTCTGGAGCACCTGTACGATTGAAGATGCGCGCAGCGCCGAGAGATCCCAGTTATTTCTGATATTTGTTTTTGAAATAGGCACATTATCAGTATTACCCTCTACCAATACATCAAAATCTTTATAATCTTTAAGGATTTTGGCAATCTTGGAAAGAGTTTCCATAGCCCTGCTATTCACTTCGTAGCTGCCGGACTTAAAGAGCATATTGTCAGCAAGAGAAATATACACTACACCCTTCAGAACCTTAACGTCAACATCCTTTAGCTCATCATTGCTAAGAGAGCGGGTAAGCTTGTTGGTGAGGGCAATATTAAGAGAATCGGATTTTGATTTTGCATCTACAAGCTGTTTGATATACTTATTGGAGGCGTTGATCTCATCTACGAGTTTAGCGATATTCACACTTCCCTGATTATTAGCTTCCATGCTCTTATCGAGGGTGTGTTTCAGTTCCATCATGCCCTTTTTCAGCTCAGCGTTACTTTGGTTAGCCGCTTGGAGCTGAGATTGGAGTGAGCGTGTGTCCGCATTACAATTTATAAGCTCCTCCCGTGTATTGTTGTAGGTGGTCTGAAGCTCATTATATTTTGTCTGCAGCTCAGTAAGGTTCTTTTTTGATACGCAGCTTGTAGACATTAAGCCTATAAGGGCTGTGCCTAACAATACCATCTTGAATTTCATAATTTTAAATTTAAATAAGTTAGACATCCGGCGAAAGCCTGTTTTGGTGGTTAGAGAAAGATAACCGCATTTCTCTTCTAACAATAACAATCAGCTTGAATGTTCAGTTTAAAGAGTCTTTACGATTTTTTGACTGTTATGTCAGGCAAAAGTAAAACCGACTATTAAATTATTCAGTTTTCTTCATCTTTTGACGTTCCTTGCGCCAACGGTGCATGATATCATTTAATTGTTTGTGTTCAATCAGGAATCCGTCATGAGCAAAATCCGAAGGCATCATTTCGAGTTTCGCACCCGGAATATTATCGGCAAGTTCCTTCACAGATTCGGGAGGAAAGAGTATGTCTGATGTTATGCCTACCACAAGGGTTTCAGATTTTAAACGACTGAGGGCATTTAATATTCCCCCTCTTCCTCTTCCTACATCATGAGAATCACCGCTCTGGCAGATTCTTACATAGGAATATACATCAAACCGGTCGCAGAGTTTCTTGCCCTGATATTCCTGATATGTCTGGACACGTCTGAAAAAAGGATCCTCCCGTTCCTCTTTGTCACGCTGGCTCATATTATAGGCATAAGGACCGCGATAGCTTATGAGAGCTATGGAACGAGCCGTGGCAAGTCCCTTGTGGGCTGCATCAAGCCTCGGTTCTCCCCATTCCGGGTCTGTCTTTATTGCCATATACATTGATTGATTGAAAGCCGCAAGCCAAGGGCTGCAAGAGGAGTCTGTAGCACAAAACAATACGTTTTCTGCAATCTCCGGATCGGAAACCATCCATTCTATAGCCTGGAATCCACCGAGTGATACTCCGATCATTTCATGTATTTTCGAAATGCCGAGGTGTTTTGCGAGCAACTGATGAGCTGCTACCATATCGCGGATGGTGACTTTTGGAAAATCACCGCACCAAGGTTTCCCGGTAGCCGGATTTATGGATGCCGGGCCTGTGGTGCCATAACATGAACCGAGCATATTGGCACACACTATGAAATATTTTCCCGGATCAAGGAATAATCCTTCTCCAACAGTGCCGGGCCACCAATCCGCAACATCAGAATTGGCAGTGAGTCCGTGCATGACCCAGATCACATTGTTTTTCTCAGGGTTCATCTCACCATAGGTATGGTAAGCTATTGTAATAGAAGGGAGTGTTGTGCCGCTCTCGAGTGTAAACGGTTCGTTGGAGGTATAAGAATATTTCATTGATATTACATAATGTTTTACCTACTTCGTGCAAAATTAATAATAATTTAAGAAAGAAGGCTCATACTCTTGAAAAACCTATTGTTTGATCTGTAGGTCAGGAAAAATAAAAATCTGCTCGAATGAGATAATTTGAGGAATATGATGTAACTTTGCTTCAGATATGTCAAAACTCAGCATTTATAATCTTATAGTTTCATTATAATATACAGATTTCATGGTTATAGATACTGATTTTATCGAGCAACATTTATTTGAAAAAGGATTACATGTACAAAAAAATAGCAGCCAAACTCGGGTTGAGTGAAAAAGCGGTTAAAGCAACCGCAGAATTATTGGATGACGGAGCTACCGTTCCGTTTATTAGCAGATATCGAAAAGAACGTACAGGATCTTTAGATGAGGTCGGAGTGCGTGCTGTGGAAAGCGCTCTGAAAGCAGAACGTGAGCTTGAGGCGAGAAAAACGTTTGTGAAAGAGGCTATAACCTCTTCAGGAGGAATGTCTCCGGAAATGGAAAAAGCTATTGAAAATGCTTCTACAATGACTGAGGTGGAGGATATTTATGCTCCTTACAAGCCTAAGAAGCGTACAAGAGCCACTATTGCACGTGAAAAAGGTCTTGAACCACTGGCAAAAATGATAATGTCGGGGCGGATTTCTGATCCTGAATATATAGCTTCTAAGTATAAAGGTAAAAATAGTGTGAAGGATGAAGAAGAGGCTATAGAGGGTGCTTCTGACATTATTGCTGAATGGGCTTCGGAATCTCCTCGTTTACGCAATATGGTGCGTAACTACTACCGTCGTTCAGCATCTTTGGTTTCTACGGTTGCTAAGGGCAAGGATAAGGAGATAGCGGATTCGCCGTTAGCTTCTTATGGTGATTTTTCCCAATCAGTAAAAAGAATGCCGTCACATCAGTATCTGGCAATGCGGCGTGCGGAGCGTGAAGGAATGGTAAAGGTTAAATATATACTTGACGACAATGGGGAAAGTCTTGATGAATCATTATGCCGTACCTTTATGCCGAGAAATGTCGGAAGGGCTTGCGGTGAAATAATAGAAGAGGCTGTGGAGGATGCATCTAAAAGACTCTTACGTCCATCTGTTGAAAATGAAATATCTTCCGAACTCAAAGAAAATGCAGACAAGACAGCTATAGATATTTTCTCCGATAATCTCCGTCAGTTGCTACTTGCTGCGCCCTTGAAAGGAAAGCGGATTCTTGCACTCGATCCGGGTTATCGGACAGGCTGCAAGGTGGTTGCTCTCGATTCTCAGGGAAATCTTCTGGAAGATACAGTTATTTATGCTGCGCCTCCTAAGGAAGACAAAGAGGGTGCCGCAAAGATACTTGAACGGCTCATACGTGTTCATAGGCTTGATGCCATCGCTCTCGGTAATGGTACGGCGTCACGTGAGACAGAAAGATTTTTGAAAGAAAGAAAGTTCATGCCGGATTCTGCTATATATATTGTAAGTGAGAGCGGAGCTTCCGTTTATTCTGCTTCTGACATAGCAAGAAAGGAGTTTCCGGACAAAGATGTCACAGTCAGAGGAGCTGTTTCGATAGGGCGCAGGTTGATCGATCCACTCGCAGAGTTGGTAAAAATAGACCCGAAATCTATTGGAGTAGGGCAGTATCAACATGATGTAGATCAGGTAGAACTTAAAAATGCACTTGATTTTACAGTAATGAGCTGTGTGAATCTTGTAGGTGTGGACGTGAACACTGCGTCTGAGAAACTTCTTTCATATGTCTCCGGTATTGGTCCTGCACTTGCGGCAAATATTGTCTCTTATCGCGCCAAGAATGGAGATTTTAAAATGCGGAAAGATCTTAAGAAAGTACCACGTCTGGGAGACAAGGCATTTGAACTCGCGGCAGGTTTCCTTAGGATTCCGGGAGGAAAGGAACCTCTGGATAATACAGGAATTCATCCCGAGAGCTATCACGTAGTTGAGGCAATGGCTAAATATGCCGGTGTGAAGACCGGGGAACTGGCAGGCAATATTGGTGTGCTTGATAAAATTGACGCTTCCCGTCTTGCTGCAACAGGTGTGGCAGGTCTTGAAACCATCAAGGATATAATTACTGAACTTAGAAAACCGGGGCGAGACCCGCGAACCGATGACGACAATGAAGCCTTTATTGCCGGAGTGAGCGATTTCAGTGAATTGCGCGAAGGCATGATTTTGCCGGGAATAGTAAATAATATCACTGCATTTGGGGCTTTTGTCAATTTAGGAATTAAAGAAAACGGTCTCATCCATATTTCTCAAATGTCACGCCGGAGGATAAGCTCGGTAAATGAAATTTTAAAACTTGGTCAAAGGGTAGATGTTAAGGTGATGGATATCGATAATTCCCGCCGTCGCATAGGATTGAGTCTATTGATAAATTGATTATCTTTTAGTAATTTTGCATTCTCTTATGCTACGTCGTAAGAATTGATGTAACACACTATATTTTTGCGATTTGTTGGTAGTTAATTTATACCGATTTTCTATAACTGACCTATTATGAAAACTTCTGCAAAATCTGTTGTGCTTGGTGCGATAGCCGTGTTAAGTTGGTCGACTGTAGCCACAGCGTTTAAAGTGGCTTTGAGCCATATGACAGTGTTTGAAATGTTGTTTGTAGCATGTGCAAGTGCTCTGGTAATATTCGCTGCATGGATGACTATTACCGGTGCGTGGGGAGAACTTCGGAAACTTACTCCCGGATTGTGGGGAAGGTTTGCTGTGCTTGGTCTTGTGGCTCCTGTTACGTATTATCTTGTCCTTTTCTCTGCTTATGACTATCTGCCGGCACAGGTGGCACAGCCTATCAACTATCTATGGCCCATTGTGCTTGCAGTCCTTCTTGCCATATTCGCCCATAAACCTATACCTAAATCGAAATATCTTGGTATGGCGGTTTCTCTTGCGGGAGTGGTTCTCATATCGTTGGGTGGAAGTGCAATTGAGGGTAGCGTTTCAATAGTTGGAATACTGCTTGCCTTCGGAAGTGCATTTCTTTGGGCGTTATATTGGATTCTGAATGAAGGTCTGAAGGACAAGGTGAGTGAAGTGGCGTCTCTCTTTCTGACCTTTTTGTTTGGTATGATTTATCTGGGCATCGGAACAATCTTCACACCATTACAGCATATTTCTTATGAAGCCTTGTTATCGGGTGCCTATATAGGAGCTTTTGAGATGGGGGTTCCATTTATATGCTTTGGCCTGGCAATCCGATATACTGATAACCCGGCTTTAATTAATCAGATGTGTTATCTCTCTCCCTTCCTTTCGCTTTTCTTCATAGCCTTGATTTTAGGGGAGACTATAGTGCCTACTACTTACGCCGGGCTGGTGCTGATTGTTGGAGGACTTGTTTATAACCAGTATTTTGCAGGTAAGAAAATTAAAACTGTTGTAGAAAAATGAATTATTACCTTATATCATGAAAGTATTCAGATTATTGACATTAGTGTTACTCGGGTGCACTGTATCGCCGGCGGTTGCGCAAGGAACATTGGAGGATTACAACCGTGCATACGGATTGGCTAAGAAATATAATTACGGTCAGGTTCCCAATGCAAGAATTTTCCCCCAATGGATTGGAAAGACCGGTAAGTTCTGGTATGTAGAAGATAAAGAAAACGGGGCAAAAGAATATACGCTTGTAGATGCCGCCACTCGTAAGAAAAGCTCATTGTTCGATCAGAAAGCTTTAGCCGATGCTCTTCGTGGCCAAGGTCAGGAAAATGCGAACGCTACTGATCTTAAGCTTGAACGCCTGCGTGTTTCTTCCAATCTTGATACATTATGGTTCAACCGTAATGGAGAGATGTGGACCTATATTAAAGGAAAGAAAGGGAAACTTGAAAACAGGGGAGCTGTGCCTCCTCCTCCTGTCAGACCTCACTGGATGGTTGTAGATGAAGAAAAAGATGCCGATCCGATGGTATCTCCCGATGGTAAAAAATCTGCTTTCGTGCGTGATAATAATCTTTGGGTAAAAGATAATGAAACCGGCAAGGAAACACAGTTTACTAAAGACGGAACTATCGGGAATTATTATTCATCTTACATTTATTGGTCGCCTGACAGCAAGAAGTTTGCCGTTAATAAAATCAGACCGGTTGAAAAGCGCTATGTCTATTATGTTGAATCATCACCGGCTCAGGGTAGTCAACCGATACTTCACAAGCAGGAGTATGCTAAACCGGGCGATGAACTACGCTTTAAACTTCCTGTGATTGCAGACGTGGAAAGTGGAGAGATACTGGTGCCGGATACGAAATTGTTTGACCACCAATATGACTTGTACGGACCCGTATGGAATTCAGACGGCAGTGGTGTGACTTTCGAATATAATGAACGCGGACACAAGAATTATAGAATCCTTGAAATGTCGGCAACAGATGCCTCGGTGCGTCCCCTTGTTGAGGAATATCATGATAAATATGTTAACTATTCACGGATCTTCCGTCATATGCTTGAGGACGGACAGCGCATAATTTGGAGTAGCGAACGTGACAATTATAATCATCTGTATATGTATGCCCGTGCAACGGGACGCCCTACACATCAGATAACTAAAGGTGATTGGTATGTGCGCCACGTATTGAAGGTAGATGAGAAAAACGGTAAGATCTATTTTTCAGCAAATGGCGTCAATAAGGACGAGGATCCATATTTTATCAGATATTATGTGATTAACTTTGACGGAAGCGGAATGACTGATCTCACTCCGGCAAAAGGTACGCATCAGGCTTACTTCTCTCCAGACTACAAATATCTGGTCGACGTATACTCTACCGTCAATGATGCTCCTGTCACTTGTCTGCGCGATGCTTCAAACGGTAATGAGATCATGCGTGTGGCGGAAGCTGATCTGTCCGGTCTACTGGCTGCGGGTTGGCAGGCACCTGAAGTGTTCGTAGCGCCGGGACGTGACGGAAAAACTCCTATGTGGGGAATAATTTACCGTCCTTCCAATTTCGATGAGAATAAGAAATATCCGGTAGTGGAATATATATACCAAGGTCCGGGTGATCAGTATGTTCCCAAATCATTCCTTGCCTTCAACAGGAATATGAGCGCTCTTGCTGAACTTGGCTTCGTGGTTGTGATGGTTGACGGTATGGGAACGTCTTTCCGTAGTCGTGAATTTGAGAACATCTGCTATAAGAACCTTGTTGATGCGGGTCTTCCCGACCATATTGCATGGATAAAGGCCGCAGGGGAGAAATATCCTTATCTTGATGTGGACAAAGT
>CAZXHO010000012.1:0-18080 GCA_964640365.1 uncultured Sangeribacter sp.
GAAACAGATACATGTTGCCATGGAAACAGTTGTTGTTTCTCTTCCCATTCCCCATGTGCGTAAAAAGGTATAATAAACGAGACGTCATCTTTATATCCAAATACCTTATTTTCTATTTTAGGAAATTCTACAGGTTCAGGATCCGGTCCCCATGGTATAGTAGTATTGGTTTTATCTTTGCAAGAAGCAATGAACAAGCCAAAACATAAAACGGCAATCAAATTAATTTTATTCATAACATTAAACGTTTATTTGTAGAATATTATGCAAAGATAAGCTATTTTTAAATGAATACAAACATATAAAAAAGTCGATTCCTTTTTTTTACATTTATTAACAATTCTACTATAGAGTTCCTATCATTTCTATACTTATGATTAAGGTTAATAAAATAAGAATGCCGGAACCAAAACTCCCGGCATTCTTATTTTTATTATGATCTTATGTCCTATTAGTAGGGATGTGATTATTCATTATTTTTGGACATTTCTATACCTTCCATTATGACCTGAATACGGTTGTTTCCGTTATAGAGTGTCTTCATGAAAGAATTAAGATCTTGAAGTGTAATTTTCTCGATTGCCTCTTTCTTACCAGTTACTATATCCCTACCTCTCAAGTAAGAAACAATACCATTCGACCAATAGTTATTTTTCTCTACATTGATTTCAAGTTGTTTCAACATAGCCTCTTTAACCTTGTTGAAATCTGTTTGAGAAGCACCTTCTGACAGAAGTTTCATAAAATCTGACTGTGCTCTGTTGATAAGCTGTGCTTGCTGGTCTGCATTAGTCTGGAAGAAATATACGAGAATCCATTCTCCCTTTTCAGGATCCATTCCTGCACTTACTGAAGCGCCATAGGTACCACCCTCCTCTTCTCTCAAAGTTTCTGTATAAATATTATCGAGAATGTCACCCATCATGGTAACCATGATATCATTGGTCATATTGTAGGGGATATTAGAATCGCTATACAGATCAAATACCCAAGATGAAGGAGTTCCCATTTCCTGTTTGAACTCATTAATAATATCACCCTTTTGATTGTCGATCGAAGATACAAAATTCGGTTTTGAGGGCGCAGCTGCAGGGAGAGTTGCAAGATACTGTTCCATCAAGGGTTTGAATGTAGCTTCTTCAATATTACCTACAAAAACAAAGGTATAGTCAGCAGCATTAGCCAACATGTTATGAATAATATCAAGCATCTCAGTATAGTTGGCAGCTTCAAGAGTTTGAAGTGTAGGAGAATTTGCCAATGGATTATTACCATACCGTGTCTTATAAACTTCACGGAAGAATAAGCTCTCAGGATTCTTATCCTGATTTGCATATTGAGGTCTTAAAGATTCAATCCGGACATTGTATGCTTCCGGATCTGCAGTTACATCAGTAAATGTAGTGTAGATCAATTCCATAAGAGTCGGAAGATCTTTCACGGTGGAAGAACCGTTAATAACATCGGTATAAGTGCCGGCAGAAATGCCCACTCCAACTTGTTTGCCTGCAAGATATTTAGTCATTGTCTTGTTGTCGAATGGACCCTTTTTTGAAACATTATATGCCAACGGGAGCAATGACAAATTAGCTGCCTTGTCTGCAGTATATAATCTCTTACCACCTTCCCTGAAAGCATTCATGATAATCTGATCGCCGGCAAAATCAGTGGGTTTAACCACTACCTTAACACCATTAGAGAGTGTATACTGTGTAAAGCCTAATTTCTTATCTTCCTCAGTAGAAACAATCTTACCGGGAGTAGGAAGCTGTGCGATCAAAGGCTCATCTACAATTTCGTCAACATAAGCTTCATATTCAGCATTCATCGCATCTTTTATTGTCTTGATCATCACATCTTCTGCCACGATCTCAAATCCCTCTTTCTCCGGTTCGGTTGTTACTACTACCATATTATTGGAAGTAAGTAACTGAGGAAGGACCATATTAATAGCTTGAAGTGGCAATGCGGGAAGTATCTGTTTCCAGAGTTCAAGCTCTTTTTCAATGCCGGGAGCAGGTTCATTATCTATGAATAATCGGTACAACTCAGTACCGTAAGCATTATTGTCAGTCTTATCTCTTTCGTTATAGATATTTTCCATTCTTGACAAGGCCTCTTCTTTCACACGATCGTATTCCGTCTCAGTGAATCCTGTCTTGCAAGCCTGGGTGACAATTTGCATTACCTCAGCCACAGCAGCTTCGGTACCTTTTTTAGGAAGAACTACAATATTAAATGAATCTTTTGTTTTAGAGATGTAGTAATTTCCGAAATATACTCCGGCACCGGAATAGGTGCAAGACGGTTCATGTGAAAATTCATCAAGTCGATTATTGAACAGACTGCTTACTAATGATTGGAGTATTCCTGTCTGCACATACATCTCAACAGTATTGCGGAGCTCAAAAGGTATCTTATCTGACTTAAAAGATATCGTAGTTCTTGATCTTGAGAGCTCAGGATCTGTAAATGAAGCATAAATTGGCTCATCATTATCGCTCACTGAAGGATAAGTACGTTCAGCGGCATTTTCAGGCATAGGAATAGAGGAGAAAAGAGCTTTTACTTTATTCTCTATTTCATCTACATCAATGTCACCAACAATTACTATACCCTGCTGATCCGGACGATACCACTTCTTGTAATATGCCCTCAAAGTTTCAGGCTTGAAATTCATGACTACTTCCATTTTGCCGATCGGCATCTGCTGATACTGATATTCTTTGTATATTTTTGGAAGTATATTAGTCCACATCCTGATGTTAGCATCATTTCTCTGACGCCATTCTTCCTGAATCACACCACGCTCAGCTTCAATCTCAGAAGCTTCGAGAAGAATATCGCCACTCCAATCGTGAAGAACTAACAACACGCTGTCAATAAGTGGTTTATCGGTAGTTGGAACATTATTAATATTATAAACGGTTTCATCGAAGTCTGTATAGGCATTAATATCGGCTCCAAACCGAATTCCTTTTCCCTGAAGATAATTGAGCATATTCTTGCCAGGATAATTTGTTGTGCCATTGAATGCCATATGCTCAAGGAAGTGGGCAAGACCGAGCTGATCTTCTGTCTCAAGGGTAGAACCAACTTTTTGGGCGATATAAAAATTCGCTCTCTCTTTCGGCATTTCATTATGCATGATATAATAACTCATGCCGTTGGGAAGAACACCATGCCTGACTTTTGGATTAATCGGCAACGGGGTAAGTTGCGGCATCTGGGCAGCCGCACACAGTGTGACTATGATAAGTAACACTGCACTTAATGCTCTTTTAATCATTGTTTTGTGAATTTATAATGTTATGTTAGTATACATCGATTAATAACTCCTGCCTTAAATAGAATTATATACATTATGTATATAACGTAAATAATCCTTAAATATTAAAAATAATGAATAGTAATTCTCAAATTTTCAAAGTGGTAGAGGATCTTTGAGAATACCATTCATCATTGCATACAATGAAAGACCGGAAGCTGATTTTATTCCGAGCTTTGTAGAGATGTTTTTTCTATGTGTAATAACTGTATTTACAGATATACATAGCTTGTCTGCTATCTCCTTATTCAGGTTGCCGGAAGCTATAAGGCGTAAAACTTCAATTTCTCTGGTTGAAAGCTCACCTCTGGGAATTTCATTATCTCCTAAGCCTGAAACATACTTGCTTATAGCTCCTATTATGTCTGCTTCATCCCATCTTACGGACAAAAGATTTTTTTCTTCTGTCATGGATGATTCATCACAATTTGTAGCTATAATCATTGTCTTTGACTTCCGTGGAAGGAAAAACTCCACATTGCACAAAAAACAATCAGATGACACTATATATCCGTTCATTCTGTCAGCAAAAGGTCCGAATTCTTTAAATTTGGAAAAGCATTCAACCCTACCCTTCCACATATCATGGAGAATAGACCTCAACCCGATATTTTCCAAAGAGGTCAGTCCGATTATAGCAAGACAATTCAATTCTTCCATGCCTGACAAGATAATCCCGGAAAATAGGATACAAGGGGCGAAAGAATACGACGCCTTATACGGTTATTCTGACGTAATTCCTTGTCTAATGCAAATACAGCTGAGACAACTGCTGTGCAGAGATTGGAATCATACTTTCCCCGGAGATGTTGTACAAAGAAATATGACAGATCATGCAGCTTGCCTTCTATCTCCGAAAAAGCTTCGAGAAAGTCATATCCATTGGGCAACAAACCTTTTTTTAATGATGGAAAAAGTATTTCGAGATCATAATTTAGGCAGTCTGTCAGTTCATTCCTCATTTCGAAATAAAACCTGCGAAGAAAGTCCAAATTATTTTCGCTACCACTTTTTTCCATGAGAGAGGTAAAATGACGATCTATATTCGGAAGCTGAATCCTTAGACAGAAGTTATCTGTTTTTTCAAGATAATCAATAGTTTTATCGAGAGTGAAAGTATTCTGAGGATGAGATGGGAAATATTCTTCGTCTAAAAATGTATTGATTACAGAAAGAAAAAAATCGGAGTCTATGTGGCGTTCCGCACACACTTCTCCGATCGTTCCGTCTCCCACACCGAGACTGACTCCAAGTCGGTTCAAGACCGGAATCAGACTCGGATGAGACATTATTGCATCCGCAAGCTTACTTGCGCTGTTATAAAGAGCCATTCTTAATGATTATGGTTGCATTTTGTGTAATGACTATATCTACACCGACATCATGAGGTTCAGTCGGCACTTCATCCACCAGCTGGAATTCATAACCAACTCCCACTTTCGTGGCATTAGTAGTCTTAAGAAGACGGTCATAGAAACCTTTTCCTCTACCCAGGCGGTTACCTTTTCTATCATAAGCAACTGCAGGTACAACTATCAATTCTATTTCCGAAGGGTCAACGGTGTCATTACCGGTCGGTTCTTCAATATGAAAACTGCCGAGTTCAAGACGTGATTCATCATAAGGAAGAATCTCAAGATTAACACCATTTACCCGGGGAAGATAAAAACGTTTTTTATTCCTCCATTTTCCCAGAAATGCATGGGTACTCAATTCATCCGGCAGAGAATGGTACATCAGAATTCTATCTGCCATCAGGAAAGCTGCTGTCTTCTCCAGACGTGTAAACACCTCTTCAGCAGCATTCATTTTCTCGATTTCCGAGAGCATTACCCTCAGAGCTTTAACTTTTCTTCTTATATCATTCTTATCCATATTATTCCTCTTTTTCGTTACTTTCAAGTCGTATATCTATCGGAGATTCTCCGTTAACCAAAATTTCATATGCTTTTATGACAGCGGTGTCTTTCTTATTAAGCATTTCAATGAAAGCCGGATATCCGAGAACATCTCGTGCTATCATAGCTTTGATCTGGTTTAGAAGAATGTCTCTTGATTTATTGATGTAATACCATCGGGCCGGAACGCCGTTCTTAACTGCGAAATTTACGAAGTTATCGAGCAATGTATTGTCGCGTGGCAAAACTTTCAACAATCTGTCAAGGCTCTTTACACCGTCGAGCATAGCTCTGTATTTATCGGCTACAGAAAATGCAAATTTCTGTATCAGACCTCTGTTCACAACACTGATATAGTAAGAAGTGTAGCCTGTCGTATCTTCCGGAACGAATATATCCGGCATAATACCACCGCCTCCGTAAACAGGACGTCCATTGGAGGTTGTGAAAATCTTGCTCTTATCAAGCTTGATGCTGTCGGCATGATAAAATTCGCCATGAGAATACCTGTCGACAATATCAAGTTCATACTTGCTCATATCTCCCCTCATATACTCTTTCTGAATAGAACGGCCGGCAGGAGTATAATAGCGCGCCACGGTGAGGCGTATAGCTGAACTGTCGGGCAATTCAGTCTGATTCTGAACAAGTCCCTTACCAAATGAACGGCGACCTACCACAAGTCCTCTATCATTATCCTGAATGGCACCGGCAAATATCTCGGATGCAGAAGCGGAACCTTCATTGGTCAAAACAGTTATCTCTACATCTTTAAAATTGCCACTTCCGTTGCTTATTGCCATCGTCTCATTCTCCGGACGCCTACCCTTAGTATAAACTATCATTTTACCGGCTGGCAGGAATTCATTAGCCATGTAAATTGCCTGATCCATAAAACCTCCGGTATTACCGCGCAAGTCTATGATATATTTCTTCGCTCCCTCCTCCTTCAAATCGTTAAGAGCATTAAAAAATTCCATATATGTATTGCGGGCAAATTTAGTGACTCTCAGATATGCAACTTCATCATCAATCATATAGGCGCAGTCTACAGAATTGACAGGGATATCTCCTCTTATCACGTCGAAAGTCAGAGGCTGTGGAGATGATGAACGCTTAATCTCAAGGTTTACTTTAGTGCCCTTCTCTCCTCTCAGGGTTTTAAATACATCTTCTTGAGAAATTTCTTTTCCTGTCAAGTTGGTTCCATTAGCGCTTATAATCATATCTCCTGCAAGGACTCCGACTTTTTCTGCCGGTCCTCCGGGAATGACTTCCACTACATTAACAGTGTCGTTGACAATCTGGAAAGAGACTCCTACACCACTGAATGATCCTTGAAGATCTTCGTTTACAGCAGTAAGTTCAGATTTAGGAATATATGCCGAATGAGGATCAAGAGAGCTTAATAGCTGAGGCATGGTTATTTCGAGAAGTGAATCTACGTTCACAACATCAACATATTCTGCCTCAATCAATCTCAAAACGGTTCGAAATTTCTCCTCTTCCTGCGAAAGGCTTTTCTTCGTGATATATTTACCGATGAAGACTCCCCCGACAACACCGAGTGTTATCAGGAGAGGCAAGGCAATTAATCCAAGATTTTTTCTACTATTCATCATCACATGGGATATGGACAGTCTCTACTCCGGCTCTATGAAGCAATTCGAGACCGTCTGCCATTCTATATAATTCCGAGAATACAACTCTCGTAATTCCCGCCTGGATAATCAGTTTTGCACATTCGATACAAGGACTTGCCGTGACATAAAGAGTGCTTCCTTCACTGGAATTATTGCTCCGCGCCACTTTTGTTATGGCATTTGCCTCCGCATGCAGCACATAGGGAAGAGTATGGTCAGTGTCATCTTCACAAACGTTCGGAAATCCGGATGGTGTACCGTTATATCCGTCAGAGATGATCATTTTGTCTTTTACTATCAAGGCACCAACTTTCCTTCTCCTGCAATAAGAGTTTTCACTCCAAATTTTAGCCATTCGCAAATATCTCTCATCGAGCACTTTGCTTTTATCACTGTTATCCATGGCGAAGTTTATTTACAGTTCATCATGTTCCATAAGGAACTTTTCTGCATCAAGCGCAGCTCTACAGCCGGTTCCGGCAGCTGCCACAGCCTGACGGTAGCGGGGATCGGCGCAATCACCTGCTGCAAATACACCTTCGACACTTGTATGGGTTGTCGCACCCTCAACCTTGATATAGCCTTCTTCATCAAGATCAATCTGACCTTTGAAGATTGCTGTATTCGGTTTATGTCCTATGGCAAGGAAGAAGCCATCGATTGCAATGTCAAATTTTTCTTCCTCCGGAGTTCCTACGTGGCGTACGATATGGGCGCCTTCAACACCATCTTCTCCAAAAAGTCCGAGAGTATTGCAATGGAACAAGATTTCTATGTTTTCGCGCTCCTTAACCCTCTTTTGCATAACATCCGAAGCTCTGAGCACACCTCTGCGTACAATAAGATATACTTTCTTTGCTATAGTAGAAAGATAGAGTGCCTCTTCACAGGCCGTATCCCCACCTCCAACAACAGCTACATTCTTTTTCCTATAGAAAAAGCCGTCGCAGGTAGCGCAAGCACTTACTCCCAAGCCTCTATATTTCTCCTCATCAGGCAATCCCAGATATTTTGCTGAGGCACCCGTGCAAATAATGACACTATCAGCCAGAATGACATCACCCTTTTCGTCAACACACTTGAACGGACGTTTTGAAAAATCTACTTCGGTGACTACGCGTGGTCTTATTTCAGCACCAAATCTAATAGCTTGCTGCCTGAACTGCTCCATCATCTCCTGACCCTGAATTCCCTCAGGATATCCGGGGAAGTTTTCTATTTCGGTAGTTTGAGTCAACTGTCCTCCGGGTTGATCACCTTCATACACAACCGGATGAAGATTAGCACGCGAAGCATATAATGCTGCTGTATAACCTGCAGGCCCTGAGCCGATAACCAACACTCGAGTTCTTTCTTCTGACATAGATATTTTATTTTAATAATATTATTTCTTTGATTATATATTCAGACGTCTCCCGACACTATCTGACCATTAAGGCAGCGTCAAAATTAGGAGGGTGTCTATATAATATAACAAACTTAATTTAAAATGTTTTAGGACTTTGACATTTAGAACATTGCTTGCTCTATACTCATATCAAAATCTCTTATGTTATACTTTTCTCCTTTCTACCTGTCATGATTACCATACCGAATCACCTAAGGTCTACTATCTCAGCCTTGGGATATTTTGATTTCGGGTATTCAAAATCTCCGGAAGGTATCACTTGATTATTTTTCATGGAAGTCACATCTACGTAGGTTTCACCTGAAGATGTGATTACCTTTATCTTTTCAATATGATAATCGGAAGAATTGATTGTAAAAGTCAGCTTGCGTAAAGATGATTTTACATTTTTAGGGATAAGGTCAATTATATATTTCCCTTTATGGGATTCGTTAGAATAAGCATATGTATAACCCTCTCCTCCTCCCTTAACATACATAAGAGGGTTAGACTCAGCAAGTTCTCTGGCAGTGGGCTTTACTACTGTTGTTTCTGAAGTTCTCGGATTATAGGTGTATAGAGAAGTACCATTATACCAAGTTGAGACTTCGGGCATTGAAACAGAAAACTTGTTGCCGTCACTTTTGATGCTGCCCTTACTCTTCATGCCTTTGGAAGAAATGGTAAAGGTTGCAGTCAATCCTTTTGATCCCGTGATAACCGCTGCCGCTTTCTGAGCCACCTGTGCAGCCGTAAGACTACCCTGTGCAAAAGCACTTCCAGCAATTATAAAGAATGCACAAATCAGTGCAATTCCCCTTAATTGTAAATTTCTATTCGTATCTGTCATAATATTAAATTAAATAAGGTTCTGTAAAGTTAATAAGTCATTACAAACAGTTTAATTTATCAATTATTAAGAATGGATTCCAATGTAACGGCATCAACAAGAACAGATCGGGGTTTTCCTCCATGTGCGGGGCCAACTATTCCGGCAGCTTCAAGTTGATCCATGATCTTACCGGCACGATTATATCCTATAGAATATCGACGCTGAAGTGAAGATGTCGAAGCAGTGTTGGATGAAACAATAAGTCTTGCTACCTCATCGAACAATGGATCCTTGTCGCCAAAGTTATTACCAATCTCACTGTCATTACCATCTGAACCTGTAACCACCGGATCCGGCAACTGATAAGCCCCCTGCCCATAAGGTTGTCTTTCGATATAGTCACAGATTTCCTCCACCTCCGGAGTGTCAATGAATGCACACTGCACTCTGACCATTGGACTACTGTTGCTGATAAGCATGTCTCCTCTACCGATTAGTTGCTGCGCACCTGTTGTATCAAGAATTGTTTTACTGTCAACTCCAGAACTTACCTTGAAAGCTATACGGGCAGGGAAGTTAGCCTTTATAATACCGGTGATGACATTGGTAGACGGCCGCTGGGTAGCTATAATCACGTGCATTCCTACTGCACGAGCTTTCTGAGCAAGTCGGGCAATCGGAATTTCCACTTCTTTTCCGGCTGTCATTATCAAATCACTGAACTCATCTACAACCACAACAATATAGGGAAGGAACCTGTGTCCTTCAAGAGGATTCAGTTTCCGTGCCTTAATTTTATCGTTGTATTCTATAAGATTGCGGGCATGAGCCTCTTTGAGCAGTTGATAGCGATTGTCCATCTCTACGCAAAGCGAACTAAGAGTAGCCACAACCTTATCCATATCTGTGATAATAGCATCTTCGGCTCCCGGAATTTTAGCAAGATAATGCTTTTCAATCTTAGCATAAAGACTGAATTCCACCATCTTTGGATCTATCATAACAAATTTCAACTCATCCGGAGTTTTCCTGTAGAGAAGAGATGCTATGATGGCATTCAATCCTACCGATTTACCCTGACCCGTGGCGCCTGCCACCAAAAGATGTGGCATCTTGGCAAGATCGGCTATATACACATCGTTGGAGATAGTAGAGCCTAATGCGATGGGCAACTTATATTTCGATTCCTGATAGGTTCTCGATTTAATAATCGTGCGCATCGAAACTGTCTGAGGATCCTTGTTAGCAACCTCTATCCCGACAGTACCTTTTCCCGGAATAGGTGCAATAATACGCACACCTTCCGCTGAAAGACTAAGAGCGATATCATCTACCAAACTCCTAATCTTGGCAATTCTCACTCCCTTGTCAGGTACTATTTCATATAGGGTAACGGTCGGACCAACTGTAGCTTCAATACTTAAAATCGGAATTCCAAAATCAAGCAATGTCTTTTGAATCTTATCTTTATTCTCAAGCTGCTCCTCAGCATCAACACTGACTTTGGTAATGCCTTCCCTTAGAATCTCGTAAGGAGGAAATTTATACGGATGAGCACCCGGTAATCCGGCATTGTCGGGCAGATGAGAGGATTCCACCTGAGAGATGGAATTAACCTTTACCACCATATCCGGTTCTGCTGAGTCATCTAAATCCTCTTGGTCACTTTGAATTGCCTCCGTTTGACCTGAACCATCTTCAGTATGTATTTCTCCCTCTGTTGAAGCCGGAACTCCGGAGGTATCAGATGTAGAAAGTATGGCATTATAGGAAGAGCCATTTATAGAAGAGGTTTGTAACTCTCCAACAGGATGTGCCACACCATTAACATGACTTAAATCAGATACTCCATTTATCTTTTCATCTATACCAGAGTTATGGGGAGCAATTCCACCTTCCGGTTGCTCCTTTTCATCAAGGATATACTCTACCTCATCAAAATCCGGCAATGAACGGTAAAGACCTGATTCATTCTCACCAAAGACAACCGGTGTTTCTTCTTCTATCTTATCAGTCTCTTCTTCCTGCCGGGTCTGTTCGGCGGGAGTGGTATCTTCCTCTTCATATCGCCTCATTTCTTCAATCTCACGCTCGCGTTCAAGCTCAATTGCTCTTTTCTCAGCTTCAATTCTACGCCTCTCATCTCTCTGATGTTTTAGACGCAAAAGCCAATTGATAAAATCACGCAAGCAGATCACTATGAAACAGGCTACAAGGAAAATACATAAAATCACAGCTCCGGTCCAACCAAAGAAATGAATTATAAACTCATTTACGTATCTGCCGTGATAGCCTCCCCAGTTTACAGGAGATTGGAAACCAATGGTTAGAAGACCGATAATAAGAGAAACGGTTATGAGAGCCACAAGAGACTTTATGGTAAAGTCAACTGATTTGAATCTTGGCTTTCCAATAAGTTGCTTCATAGCCATAGCTCCCAGCCAAAAGATTATGACAAAGGAACCAAGGCCAAAACATTGATTGATCAAGAATTCTGACAGACGCGCCCCACCCTCTCCGGCTGCATTGGCTATAGGCCCGGACGCACCGATGACAGTATTGTTAATCTCAGCTTGATCCTTGATACAGCTTGTGAAATAAGACAGGAAAGCAACTCCAAGATAAACAGCAAAGAATCCGAGGAACAGACCAATCAGCCATCTCGTCGTCTGAGAGTTGAGGAAATTATCTATTCGGGTGGACAAAGGAACAGAAGGAGCCTTCTTCAGCTTTGGCTCAGGGCGTTTCTTCTGTCCTTTGGTCCTCTCTCTTTTTTCCTTACGCTCGGGCTCCGACGGTCTTAATTCTTCCGAAACGGGAGGTAATGGATCACCGACAATCGGTTCGTCAGGATAAGGAATGTTAGGATTATATGTCTCGTAATTTTTCATTAAGTTCATTTTGGAAGTGCAAAGATAGAAATTTATTGACTTTTTTCCTACCCCTCCACCCAAATTCTATATTAATTTTATGGAACGATATAAAAAATTAATAATTTGCTCTTTACTATTCTACACTCCTAAAAAAGCTTTTGTCCTTCTTAAATTAATGTGGATTTTAACTCATTATAAAAGCTATATAATTAAACTTGAGAAAGAAATAAAACCATCCCATTCCGGAGTTTGTAATTAAATTTTTCAGTGGATTATTGCCTATTTAGACTCCACAATCCACCATTCTGTAGATAAATTAGTACCGGTTTAGTTGAGGAATTGAGAAAAAATAACTAATTTCGCATATCACATAAATCATGCAACCAATTAAAATAGCCGGTTTTTTTGTTTTAGCGCTTGTATGGATATGGCTATGTTGGTCATTATTAGCGCTTGGAGGTGTCAATCTAAAGAATATATTTCTTGTTGTCGCTTCCGGAATCGTTATATTTGTACCCTTGTGGAAAAAATATATCCGCAAGGAGAATAAATAACCCGAGATATGGAACATATCAAAGAGAGTGATTCATCATCACTATTATCAACCATAAACTCTCCCGCTGACCTTCGCAAATTATCCGTGGAACAACTTCCGGAACTTTGTGAAGAAATCAGGCAATTTCTTATTTCCAGCCTTGCCACAAATCCGGGGCACTTTGCGTCGAGCATGGGCGCCGTGGACCTTATTGTTGCTCTACATTATGTCTATAATACTCCTCACGACCGTCTTGTCTGGGACGTAGGACATCAGGCATATGCACATAAAATACTTACCGGCAGGAAAGAAGCGTTTGCCAATCAGAGAACTTTGAATGGAATAAGTGGTTTCCCCAATCCTCTTGAAAGCAACGCCGACACTTTTATGGCAGGACATGCCGGTAATTCTATTTCCGCTGCCCTTGGAATGGCAATCGCTGACAAATTGAATCCGGGGCATGAAAAGCGTAAGACAGTTGCCGTAATTGGGGATGCCTCAATTAGCGGAGGTCTTGCATTCGAAGGCTTGAATAATGCTTCAAATCACCCTAATAATCTGCTTATTGTCTTGAACGATAATGATATGAGCATAGATCCGAATGTCGGAGCCTTGCATACATATTTGTCTAATCTCACTACTTCGGCAGGTTATAACCGAATAAGAAACAAAATGGCAGGATTTTTCCGTAAAAAGGGTATGCTCACCGACCAAAGGAAACGTGCCATCATAAGATTTAGCAATTCTATCAAATCTTTGGTTTCCAAGAAGCAAAACATTTTCGAGGGACTGAATATTCGTTATTTTGGACCAATTGACGGACATGATGTCGTGAAATTGGTAAAAGTGTTCAAAGAAATAAAAGATATGGAAGGTCCGCGCCTACTCCATATCTGTACGGTTAAGGGAAAGGGTTATAAACCTGCTGAAGAAGATCCGGCATCCTGGCACGCTCCCGGTAAATTTAATCCTGAAACCGGGAAAAGATGCTCTTCCAATGAAGATAAACACCCGCCGTTATGGCAGGATGTATTTGGTAAGACACTTGTGGAGCTTGCTGAGAAGGATGAAGACGTTGTCGGAATAACAGCTGCAATGCCTTCCGGTACCTCATTATCCTTTCTTGCCGATGTGATGCCTGATAGAGCCTTCGATGTTGGAATCTCAGAAGGACATGCAGTAACATTTGCCGGTGGGCTCGCAGTAGGAGGTAAAAAACCTTTCGTAGCGATTTATTCTTCTTTCCTTCAGAGAGCGTATGATAACATCATCCATGACGTAGCCATTCAGGGGCTTCCGGTTACATTTTGCATTGACCGTGCCGGCATAGTGGGCGAAGATGGTGTTACTCACCACGGACTCTTCGACCTTGCCTATCTGAATTGTATACCGGGAATGAAGATTGCCGCTCCCGCTGACGAAGAGACGTTACGGAACCTAATGCACTCTTCTCTTAAAATGAATTCTCCATTCGCCATAAGATATCCGAGGGGTAAAGCCACAACCCATGATTGGCAAACTCCTTTGAAGGATTTAGAGATTGGTAAAGGAAGATTGATGCATCAGACAGACAAATCTGAAATAGCGGTCCTAACAATAGGGCCCGCTTTACACGATGCTATCAAAGCCATGGAAATCCTCAAAGCAGATGGCATTGACATTGATGTAGTCGATATGATTTGGATGAAACCCATGGATCTTGAATTTCTGGAAACCGCCAAGAAGAAATATAAAGGATTGGTTACGATAGAAGATGGAGCTCTCGAAGGAGGTTTTGGCAGCACAGTATTAAGTCACTTGAGAGGATTGGGCAGCGAAATTCCCGTAAAATCTCTTGGCGTACCCGATAAGTGGATAGCTCAGGGAACAGTTGGAGAACTGAAACATCTTTGCGGATATGATACAGACGGAATTGTTAAGGCTGTAAAAGAGATGTCTCTAAAGATAAATGAGCTATGAAAATTATAATAGCAGGGGCGGGAGAAGTAGGAACACATCTTGCTAAACTTCTGTCAAATGTAGATCAAGATATTATCCTGCTTGACAATGATCAGAGCAGACTTGATGTAATAAATGATAATTATAATCTTATGATATGGAACGGTTCCACCTCTTCTTTTGAGACTCTAAGGGATGTAGGAATCGATTCCACTGATCTTTATATTGCAGTAACACCTTATGAAACGCGGAATATCACTTCCTGTGCTATTGCAAAAAGGCTCGGCGCGAAGAAAACGGTAGCAAGAATCGATAATTATGAATTTCTTGATCCGAAAAACGGGTCTATATTACGCGAGGTCGGAACAGATTTCCTCATCTACCCCGAAGATCTGGCTGCTGATGAAATTGCTCTTTCATTGGCTCATAACTGGGCGAGGTATTGGGGGGAATTGCATAGTGGAAATCTTCTGCTGATCGGAGTGAAACTGCACAGTGAATCGCCGCTTATCAACTGTAAATTGAAGGATCTCCCGGTTAAAGAACATAATTTTCACGTAGCTGCCATAAAAAGAAACAATGAAACCATTATCCCCGGTGGTAATGATGAAATATTGTTTAACGATATAGTGTATTTTATCACCACTCCTCCCTATGTACAGGAGGTTCGGGATCTTTGTGGGAAAAAGAAACGAGTGATTAAGAAAGCACTGATAATGGGAGGAAGTCGTATTGCCCGAAGATTTGCAAAAAGATTTCACGATAAATATCACATTAAGATAATTGACAACGACAGGGCTAATTGTGAGTATATGGCAACCGCTCTTCCCGATTGTGAGATTGTGTATGGAGACGGACGTGACGTAGAGGTTCTAAAGGAGAATAATATATATCAGTATGATGCTTTTCTCGCTTTAACCGATTATTCTGAAACCAACATTCTTTCATGCCTCTCTGCGAAAGAGTTCGGCGTGCCCAAAACAATTGCTGATGTCGAGAATCTACAGTTTGTGAGTCAGGCGGAGAATCTGAATATCGGAACCATAATCAATAAAAAACTGCTTGCATCCAGCCATATTTTCAAGATATTGCTTGATTCTGATGAAAGCAACGCCAAATGTCTCGCTCTTGCAGATGCCGAGGTTGCCGAGATGCTGGTGCGTCCGGGAGCCAAGATAACAAAAGCTCCTGTAAAAAATCTTCATCTTCCTTTTGGCATGACACTGGCTGCGATGGTTAGAGGAAACGATTACAGACTAATCGGAGGTAATACCACTATTGAAGCCGGAGATTATGTGGTGGTCTTCTGCCTTAACGGAACAATCAGTAAGATTGAAAAATGGTTTAACTGATTATGAATTCGTACTTACAACAACGCCGCAAAGGATATCTTAACATCAAAATGCTGTTACGAGTCATAGGATGGCTTCTTATGATTGAAGCCGCCTTTATGGCGATTCCTTGTATCGTGGGGTTGTGTTATGGCGAACATACCATATGGGAGTTTCTGGTTTGTCTTGGAATTACAGCAGCATGTGGAATGGCTATGATAAGCTTGCGGCCCACAAGTAGAGAAATGGGGAAACGAGAAGCTATCGTACTCACGGGACTCATATGGGTCATTCTCTCCTTTTTCGGGATGCTTCCTTTCATTACCTGTTCTACTCACCTATCAGTTACGGATGCATTTTTTGAAACTATGAGTGGCTTTACCACTACAGGTGCCACAGTGCTTAATTCTCTTGCAAATGTTCCCCACTCTTTATTGTTATGGAGATGCATAGTGCAATGGATAGGTGGTTTGGGAATAATACTGTTCACGCTTGCTGTCGTTCCAATGCTGAATTACCAAGGTGGAATGCAATTATTTAATGCAGAAGTGACGGGAATAACCCATGATAAACTCCGACCACGTGTAAGCTTTACCGCCCAAAGCCTTTGGCTCGTTTATATTTGTCTCACCAGTGTGCTCATTCTTCTTCTCTCTTTCTCGGAGATGTCGGTGTTTGATGCCTTCTGTTACGGATTGTCAACTATGTCTACCGGTGGTTTTTCCACAAGTGACATGTCGGTGACTGAACTTGACAATAATTACATAAAAATCATATTGATGATATTTATGTTTCTCGGCGGGGTAAATTTTGCATTAATCTATAAGATGGTCTGTGGCAACTTCAAATCTGTTTTCCAAAATGATGTCCTCAGATGGTACATTGGATTCATTTTCATTAGCTATGCAATTTTGACTTTCAATGTAGTGGCTCGTGGACTTGCCTCTTCCTTTGAAGATTATACCATCGACCCACTTTTTCAAGCCATTTCAATTATCACATCTACGGGCCTTACAGAACCGGATTTCCACGATTGGGGACCTATAGCGGTAATAGTGCTAATAATAATGATGGTAATGGGCGCTTGTGCAGGCAGTACCTCAGGAGGAGCCAAAATTGACCGTTTTCTTGTTTTATTCAAATTCATAAAGAATGAATTTTATAAAATAATGCATCCCAGCGCCGTCACTACCGTGAGTATAAACAAAAAGGGAACTCCAACGGCGGTTGTTCAAAAAACTCTCGCATTTCTATTTGTCTACATAATGGTGATAATAGCAGGAGGGTCGATTCTTGTCCTTATGAACATACCGCTGAAAGATAGCTTCTTTATTTGTCTTTCTGCCATCTCCAATACCGGGCTCGGTACTGAAATAACAGGGATAGGAGGTAATTTTGCTTTTATCCCCGGAGGAGCAAAATGGCTGCTCTCTTTCATAATGCTGATAGGACGTCTTGAACTGTTTACCATTCTTCTACTCTTCTTTCCATCTTTCTGGAGAAAATAAAATTTAGTAATAGGGGTTATTACTTCTTCAGATCTCTATATTATGTAGGCACTATTTTAATATCTTTAATCTTTTAGTGCACCAATATAAATAAATTTTAATGTACTATTTATGAAACATTTTCTCACCTTTTTCCTACTACTGTCAGCAATGTTTCCCACAATGGCTAAACAACCCCAAAAGGGCTACCGTGGGTTTATAGAATGGTCTAATGATGTTAGAACCCCTACTTATAATTATTATGGAAAGGTAACAGAATTTTACACGGGTGTCTCTACCTCACATGGGTACCAGTTTAACGAAAATTACTTCCTCGGAGCAGGTTTAGCGATTCAAAAGGATGTTAAATGGAGTAATTCATGGCTGGTACCCGTTTTTATTGAAGCAAGGACTGACAGAAAATGGGGTAAGTTTACTCCTTTCGGCGACTTAAGAATTGGATGTAATCTTGAAGAAATTGATACCGGGGTTGGCATATTCCTATCTCCTTCTATCGGTTACCGGTTCAATTGGGGAAGGAAAGTAGGTATAAACATTAGCTTAGGATGGAGCTATACAACCAAAAAATATGATGTATATCACATCGCCTTAGATCCCGATGGTGGATATTGGGATTTGGAGTATACAGGACATAAAGAGTGGTATTCAAAAAATCATTTCTCTTTCCGTATAGGATTCGACTTCTAATCCAACTATCCTCTTCTGAATCTATTCCTTCTGAATATATTAAAGCTTAGTAAATACAAAGAAACCGGTATAGGATTTTATCCGGATACCGGTTTTATATTTAACATTATGTCTATTAAT
>CAZXHO010000013.1:0-17705 GCA_964640365.1 uncultured Sangeribacter sp.
GAAGTGCCCATAAAAATATCCATGCATTGCTTCAGGATGGTGACAATCTTATGGTTGGAATGTATTTGGGTGGTCTTAATATCCTTGATCTCAAAACAAATAAAGTTAAGAACTATATAGCAGGCGATGTCCCGAATTCTCTTTATGCATCCAGCATCTACAGCATATTCAAGGATTCTTACGGTGATATATGGATAGGGACGTCTTTAGGTTTGAATCGCTATCGTAAGGAGACCGATGACTTTGAGCGTATTTTTGAGGTACATCCTGCAGATGTATGTTATATGATAGAAGATTCTAAGGGTTATCTATGGGCATGTACTACCGACAGTGGCGTATATAGACTCGATCGTAAGACGGGGAAATGGGAGCAGTTCAAAGGTAATTCCTTCAACCGTAAGGATCCCAAGTCTCCTCCTACGAATGCCATGGTAACCGCGGCATGCGACAAAAAAGGAAATCTATGGTTCGGGTCTGACGGCTTCGGGCTTATAAGATTCGACTATACGGATAATACCTTCTCTCAGATTAATCTCCCGGAGCCTATAAGGGTGATTACACGTATCATACCGGATAACGGCAATTTATGGCTTGCCACGACAAAAGGTCTTTATTGCTATACGGTGGATACGGGAGTAATGTATAAGTATAATAAAGAATCAGGGTTACAAGATAATGTGTTTGTCCCTAATTCAGGAATAATCACCGATGACGGCACCATATGTGTTGGGGGAATAAACGGTTTCAATGAGTTTGATCCGAATAGAATCACTCATGAATCTCTTCACCCTGAAGTGATTCTTACCGATTTCCAAGTCTTTAACCGTCCGGTTGAGATCGGAGGCGACAATTCTCCTCTTTCAGAATCTATTGCCTATACTGAAGCATTGGAATTGAGACACGACCAAAAAGTTATAAGTTTCCGGGTCTCCCCGTTGAGTTATCTGAATCCATCGCAAAACAGGTATCTGTATAAGCTGGAGGGTTTTGATAAGGATTGGCATGAAGCAGATCCAACCTATCCTCATACTTATACAAATCTTCAGCCCGGCAAGTATGTTTTCCGGGTTAAGACTGCCAACGGTAACGGAGGATGGAACGATCATGCTCTCGATTTTCCGATCAGAGTGTTGCCTCCTTGGTGGAAATCCATGTCGATGATAGTTCTGTATGTGCTTTTGGGAATTGCCATTTTATGGTATGCTTACCGGCGCATTATGTTGAATCAGCAAGAGAAACTGAAGAAACTTGCCGACCAGAAAGACAGGGAACTATATCATAGTAAGATGGAATTCTTTACTAATATGGTTCATGAAATCCGAACTCCGCTGACCTTAATACTTTCACCACTCGAGAATTTGATGAAATCAAATGGCAAGATGTCTGATTGCCGTGATCAGTTAAGTGTAATGCAACGCAATGGTCAAAGACTTCTGACCCTTGTTAACAGACTCATGGATTTCCGTAAGGTAGAATCAGGGGGAATGAAAATGAATATGACAGATATTGATCTGAGAGATATAGTAGGTCAGGTATGTCAGAATTTTATACTTACAGCGGCAATCCGTCATCTTAATGTGACAGTTGATATTGATGAATCTCCCTGTGTAGCCAAAGTTGACAAGGAGGCATTCCGTCAGATTGTAAACAATCTTCTTTCGAACGCTCTAAAATTTTCATATTCAGAGATCCATATCTCACTGACTAAAACCTATGACGGCCACATTGTTTTAAGTGTCAAGGATAACGGGCCCGGCATTTCCAAAGATGAGCAGGAAAAGATTTTTTATCCTTTCTATCAGGTGGCTGAAAATCGTCCGAAAGATAATATTGGCACCGGTCTCGGGTTGCTATTAGTGAAACGCTATGCCACACTTATGAATGCCGATGTATCTGTGGCAAGTGCAAAAGGAGAGGGTGCTGAATTCATTATAAGCTTTAAAGAATCAGAAGGGAAGCCGGAGCATTCCGGTAAAACCGGGATAGAAAAACCGCACGAGGAAATTGCAGAAATGGAAAGATATTCCATGGAAAGTTCGAAAGAAAAAATTCTTGTGGTTGATGACAATGAAGATATGCTCGGTTTCCTGAACGTGCTTCTCTCATCGGATTATGAAGTTAAATGTGTGCCAAGTGCGGTTGAGGCGTTGAAAATTTTAAAAAATGAGCAGCCTTCTCTGATCATAAGCGATGTGATGATGCCTGAAATTGACGGCATGACATTTTGCCGAAATGTAAAGACAAATATAAATACAAGTCATATCCCGGTTGTATTGCTGACAGCAAAAGTAGAGGACTCCGATTTTGTGACCGGATTCGACAGTGGCGCAGACCTATATGTAACCAAACCTTTCTCTCCTGATGTAATAAAGGCGCAGTTGCGCTCTCTTCTACTCAATCGTGAGCGTATTCGTGAACGCTTCAAGAATGATCCGTCATCTATAGGAGAAATAGTGGAAGAGATCATGCCCTCTTCAAGTCCCGATAAAGAATTCTTCAAAAAAATCAGCGAGATTATAGAATCACATTTATCAGAGGCTGAGTTTTCTATAGATATGCTTTGTCAGGAATCCGGCATTTCCCGAAGTGCCCTGTTTAGTAAACTCAAGTCAATTGCCGGGGTGACTCCTGCCAATTACATACAATCCATCCGGCTCCGGAAAGCCGCTGAGCTACTTAAGACTTCCCAATTACAGATCGGAGAGGTATGCTGGCAGGTAGGCTTTTCTTCACGGGCACATTTCTCAAGATGTTTCCAATCCTATTTTGGAGTTCCGCCAAGCGAATACAAGAAGAAAAACCGTAAACCGGCTTGTTGATAGATTCATGATGAGGATTTGTGGCTCAACTTTGGGGAGTAATGATGCGATACTTTCCGCTGAGATGCATAAATGCGAAAAGACGTAAGAAACCGTCATAGTAGGCATCAAAATATCCGTCGGAATATGGTTTATGGGTGGAATTCCATACTCTTTCTGCAAATTCACGTCCTTTGGAGTGTGTTGACACGAGTGAAACAGCTCCGAGAGCTGACACCAGTCCGAGGGAATGACGTAGAGCTGTGTGTTCTCCTGCAGAGAGGATATTCTCAACCTCACTTCCATCTATATTAAACTGATCCACGAACTCGTCAATACCTTTATTGTAGAAGAAATTCTGGATTTTATCTGCGTACTCACGCTGCCAGGAAGCATCATCGCCACTCCATGAATAATCGAGTGCAATATTCATAGGCACACGCCATGAATCAAATCTGAATGCATCGCCAATCATAAACCGTGCCCTTGTGAGGCTTCCGTCATAGTTAGAATAATCAGGGGTTAACCCTGTCTCTGGATGAACGGCGCTATGTAGGTATTTACGACTTTTAGCAGCACATTCTTTCCAGAATGATGAACGTCCGTCGTCTGCCCATTCTGCCCATACTTCATAAAATGCGGGTACGTGATAAGACGGATCGGTGAACCGGCTCCCATAGGGATCAGGTGTAAAGGTTATAAGCTGATGTTCGAGATTAATTAATGGAGCTGCAAGCTCCATGCCTGACTTTTGCATTGAAAGATCAAGTATGCGTCGTGCTTCAGCTTTATAATCTATTCCTTTATCGTTGCCCCATCTGTTTGATGCGAAAAGCAGTGAAGTCACAAAGTAGAGTTCTCCGTCAGAAGCTGAACCGGCAGCGTTTTGTTTGCCGTCAGTGCTGCAACTCCATGCAAAATAACCCTCACGCGGACCGCTCTGGTGTTGCATATATCTTTTGCTCCATTTCCAGAGTCTGTCAAAGATTTCCTTTTTATCCAGCTGCACAGCAACCATCATGCCGTATGACATCCCTTCAGTCCTAACATCATTATTTTTAATGTCACTGATATATGCCATTGAATCTCCGACTTCAAAATATATTTTGTCAGGACCGAAAAATAACCCTTCGAAAATGTCGTTAAGCCGTTTGTCAATATCAGATTGGGAGTAACCCATGTCGGAGAAATAGTTTCTATAAGTTCCTGTGGAAGCTGCTCCCTGTTCCCAAGGAAGGGCATCAAAGCCTATCCAGTCTACTTCTGCATCGGTTCCTTGGATCAGAGAAATAGAGAGGTCTGTTATGCCCTCGGGAGAATAAGCCAAAGGAACACAGGTTTCTTGCCATAATGAAGAGGGTGGGATGATTACATCTGCTATGACACTATTAGCAGAAGAATCGGTGATTCGTAAAGTCGCCCCTTTTTTACTTTTTGCTCTGACGGTTACATTTTCAGCTTTCCTATTATTGAACCCGACATTATTGTATCTTATCCATGCATACTTTTTATTGAAAACTGTCTTCCATCCTTCAAATCTGTTTTCAGGATTTGTAAAGTCAATTTTTACACCTTTTGGACTACAAGAACTGTAACGGTCTATTTTGATTCGCTTCCGTGCATCGGAAACCCCGACTCCCCTAAGGGTTGGAATAACTTTATTTATCGTACCGTCCGGATTGAACGATAGGGTGTCAATTCGAACAGCTCGGCGCTTATCCATATCCGGTGAAAAATCATTGTGATGATAAAACAGATACCACTGTCCGTCATACTCTACTATTGAATGATGGTTTGTCCAGCAACCTGTGGGAGATTCATCCATTATGATTCCTTTAAATTCAAACGGTCCCATAGGGTTGTCACCCATGGCATATGCAAGAGTTTCTGTTTTGTCTTTAACCCAGGGGAAAGTGTAGTAATATTTACCATTACGCTTGAAAACAAAGGGACCTTCTTTAAATCCTTCAGGTAACCCTTCCAGCTTTTGGGGTTGGGAATCGAGTTCCATCATGTTGTCCTTTAGTTTTGCCACAGACATTCCCATGCCACTCCAGTATATATAACTTTGTCCGTCAGAGTCCACAAGTACGCAAGGATCTATTCCCATGACTCCCTCAATTGGACGGAACATGGGCATAAAGGGACCTTCGGGAGAATTGGCTACAGCCACACCAATGGCAAATCCTTTCGCCGGTTCTCTTGGAGCGGCGGGGAAATAGAAATAATATTTTCCCTCTTTCTCTACACAGTCTGGTGCCCACATGGCATATGAATCCGGTTGAACCCAAGGTATCTTGTTCTGGCTCAGTATGACGCCGTGGTCTTTCCAGTCTGTAAGATTGTCGGATGAGAAGACATGATAATCTTCCATACAAAACCATTCCTTTAGTTTCTCAACCGGACTATGTATATCGTGCGATGGGTATAGATACATTTTCCCGTTGAAGACACGTGCAGTAGGGTCAGCTGTAAACTGATCGCGTATTATTGGGTTCTGTGCATAGCTCAATATCGTTGAAGCCAATAGTATGCCAGCTATAATTTTTCTCATGCGTCACCGAATTCTGAAATTCCACTTAGAGTTGTCACTGTTCATGTCAAACACTCCTAACGACGGGGTGCTGTCAGCAACTGAGACGAGTGCCAAAGGAGTGTCGCAGCCGGGCACTTTCTTGGGCATAATTCTGTATGTGCCATCGGTTAGCTTTTCTATCCTCCAAAGTTCTTCATCAGCTCCTGTAAAATGAGGAACTGTTTTAAGTTCCTTATCAGAAGTTGCTGCAAGTGCTCGGTCAGTTCCCTCAATCATAATTTTATAATAAGGAGCGCCCAAATAACCTCCTGCCTCTGGCACTGCCACTATTGTCCATTTCTGATGGGGTCGGAACATATAGTCTCCTGTCCTCACGCCTATATCACCTTCAGGCCACGTTCCTATAACATCTTCAAGTGTTTGTGACTCGAGGGGTACAATGGGTTCTTCAGTCTTTTCCCAGAATCTATGCATCCCACCCTGCATACGAATGAAATCCACTGCCAGTTCGAGTGCATATCCTCTACGCTCAGATTCAATCTCATAGGTTCCCTCCACAAAACCATCTCCGGCAACCGGCCAGTCGTTTTTCCATATTAGAGGGAGCACAGCAAGTACACTGCGACCGCCTCGGTCGAAATCCGCTTCAAAATGACATGACATTTTCTCCACGCCATCTTCTTCTATATATCTTCCGAAATGCCCTGCTCCTGTGCGGCGGTTGCCGGCAGCAAGAACCATTTTGCCACCACCCGCCAGCATATCCCTTCCAACATTGTCGAGATATGGACCGGTGATATTACGTGATCTCCCGACGACTATATTATATGTGGAATTTGGACCGTCACAACATGTGCCGTGAGTTCCGAGCAGATAATACCATCCGTTGCGGTAAATTAGGTCAGTAGCTTCGCAGTCTATGGCTATATCGATAGGTTCGTTACCGGGCATACGTGCGCCTGTCTTGGGATCCAGCTCAACAAGACGGATAAATCCGAAATAAGTGCCGTAAGTCATCCAAAGCCTGCCATCGTTTGGATCAAGTAGTAATCCGGGGTCGATAGCATCACAATCCTCATTGTCTTCCGAGTGTGCCACTTCGATTGGTTCCGTATATCCAAAAAGAGGAGACTGAGGATCAAGGGTTTTATTCCACATTGTTAGCACCATGCCTTTATGGCTACCACCAAGCCCTCCGCCGGTTGCGCTGTATGCTACAAGATACCGGTCTCCGATTTTTACTACATCGGGAGCTGCACCACGTCCGGGACGAACACCGCCTCCATGCCATGTGTAGCCGTCCTCAGAAATTAAGCCTCCACCTCCGGTTCCGAATGTATAGTATTTCCCGCCACATTTTATAATCGTTGAGGGATCATGTATGTAAGGTTCTCCTACTTGGGCAAATATGCTTACAGAGCTTGCCAAAGAAATTGTTAGAGCTAAGTATTTGATAATATTATTTTTCATAGTGTGCTGATTGTGAAATTTGTTACCGGAGTTCCATCTTCATGCAGGAAGCGGAGGCAGAAATCGCTCATGCCGGGACCATTTATAATTGCTCCGCGTACAATATTTCTGCCTTTTTTAAGTGTGAGCCGGTTTGACATACCGTCGTCCTGAACCATTCTGCGGTCACCGGACAACAACAATTCCTCTTTACCGTCGAGCCACCATATGGAAGCGGAATTAGAACCCGCCGACATCCTTACATCGGGGATATTCTCTTCACAATCAATGGCAGTCACAACCCAAAATAGAACGCCGTAATACGGTTTTTCAAGTTTTGTGGCAAAACGGAATAGCTTCACATTATAAAGATTACTGTCTAGCGCATGCCATTGTAGTTGTTGTTTTTCAACCTTAACTTTGTCTCCATCTTTGGGAAACACCGTGAGTTGGTTAGGGAAATATTCCGTGTAGAAGGCATCACGTAGATAACTGTCAGTAAACACTGTGTTGGTACGGTTTGGCTTTTCAATCGGTTCAAGTATAAGCCATCTTCCTATGAAACCATCCGGATTGGGCTTCGCGACATCATTACCCGGGAGAGAGAAGTATGGTGCAAGAGAATGCACCTCTGAGTTTTCTTGGGCATCTATTGCAACAGTCATTGATAATAAAATGGTGGCTGCTAACAATACTAAGGATTTTATTATGTCCATAATTTGTGGTTTATAAATTTATTGGAGAGGAGTATTAAATTTCAAAGAATTTTATAACCGGATGTTTTATAGGTCATTATCTGAAAAATCCATATTGAAGGAGGATTTTATCTATTACATCTGTCATTGAGTAAAATCGAATTAACAAGTTTAATCCGGAAATCCCTTCTAAAGTGGAATGAAAGAATACCGGTAGAAAACTATAAACATTGCGGAATATCGTTCAACCATTTTATATACAGATGTAATAGTTATTATTGCAAAATTAATATATAAACCTTACATAAGCTATCAAAAGTAAGTATCTTTCGCATAAATTTTATAAATTTCCTAATAGCTAATATAGAAAATGTTGCGCAAGCGGAGCATTGGAAAAATAACATTCAAGCTGTATTGATTTTACTGAGAAGATACTCGCAAATAATACTGTTTCACAACATCTTAAATACCATTTTCATGACTCCCGATAAATTATTTTACGAAACGGAATAGAACGGAGCTAAAACTTTTTCTCAAGATCTAAAAGAAACAGGTGTCTAAGATTTTGATAATTTGTGTCTGTACCATGACACTCTATATTGAAGAAAGGATAAATGAGATGTGAAATGAAACAGTTTTTAGAATCTGATTGTTTCATTGATAAACATTGATTCCACATCACCATCAATATTCAGGAAAAATGATTAATTCGTTCCTGATTTGATACCGTCATATTATGTTGTTTTTTGTTTTATGGACTGGTTGATAACTTTTTTTCAGAAGAATCCCGTAATTCCTGTGTTCCTGACTCTGGGCCTTGGCTTCTGGCTTGGAAAAGTCAAGATAAAATCGTTTGCATTAGGCTCTGTCGCTGCAACCCTCATTGTAGGTGTAGTGATAGGACAGATGAAGATAAATGTGCCTGATATGCTTAAGACGGTCTTCTTTCTGTTTTTTCTGTTTTCAATTGGTTATGGGGTCGGACCCCAATTTTTCAGGGCATTCAAGGGGGGAGGGGTGAGAATGCTTTGTTTTGCCTTTGTAGAAGCTATAGTATGCGCGGGTCTTGTCATTTTAGGAGCTAAAATTATGGGATACGGCAATGGAGTGGCTGCCGGTTTGTATGCCGGTTCACAAACTGTTTCTGCATGTCTTGGACTCCTTGGTGACACAGTAAAGGAAATGCCTTTGGAAGATTTGGAAAGGGAACATCTACTGCTTATAATCCCTGCGTGCTACGCAGTGACCTACATTTTCGGAACTGTGGGCACGGCTTGGTTTTTATCCAATGTTGGTCCTTCGATGCTTGGGGGACTTGCGAAGGTTAAGGAGGAAGTTGCGAGGATTGAGGAAGAGATGGACTCGGGAGGTATGTCTCTTGCCCCCGGATTGATACCGGCGCGACGTCCCGTAGGATTCCGTGCTTATGAAGTTTCCAATGAATTTCTAAAAAATCCGACTACCGTTTTAGAAATTGAAAAAAGGTATGAGGATGAGGGTTACAGGGTAATAGTGGAAAGAATACGCATAAAAGGGATTGTGGAAAATGCGGATCCGGGGCAAATAGTTTCTCCCGGCGACCATATAGTGCTTGGTGCGAGGATGGAAGATCTGGTGACTTTGAAAAATCCTCCGGGACCGGAAGTCGCTGATGCCGAATTACTGAACTTTGGTGCAGAGCGCACACCGGTGACAATTGCATCCGGCAAAATTGACGGTATGAATCTCTCCGAACTCCGCCAACAAAACTTCATGGATAGAATCGTTATCTCCTCAATCAAACGCAATGGATTGAGTATACCCCTCAAAAATAATACGGAACTTCATTCCGGAGATACGCTAACTCTTGTAGGCTGGCCAAGAGATGTTGCAGTAGCTGCTGCTGCAATTGGTTATGCCGACCGTGACACCGATGTCACTGACATGGTATTCGTGGGACTTGGAATAGCAGCAGGATGCATAATTGGTGCATTGTCTATAAGAATAAACGGCATTCCTATGGCTATGGGGGTGAGTGTGGGAGCTTTAATTGTCGGATTGCTGATGGGGTGGTTTAGAGCTAAGCGACCCTCTTTCGGACACATCCCGTCTTCTGCTCTATGGATATTTAATAATTTGGGAGTGAACATGTTCATTGCTATTTTGGGACTCACGGCAGGTGCTGCACTTATGCACGGAATTCGTGAAGCGGGAATAATGATAATAGCGGTAGGTGCTATTCTTACTTTGGTGGGATTAGTGATTAATGTATTAATCGCAAGTAAATTATTCCGTTTTTCCGCACCTGAAACCCTCGGATGTGTGGCAGGTGGAAGATGTTGTGTGGCGGCGATTGGTGCAGTTCAAGATACTCTCAAAAGTGATGTGCCTAATTTAAGCTTTACAGTATGTTATGCTGTTGCAAACGTGGCACTTGTATTTTCAAGTCTTTTAGTTCTTTTTCTTGTATAATTTATTCTGCCTGAAAAAACAATCTGCCCTATAAATTGTTGATATAATATCTGATAGTATATTTAATTTCACTGAGTCTAACTAAAAATCCAATACTATGGCATATAAAATTATAGAAATTGAAGGTATAGGCAATGCTTATGCTGAAAAACTTGAGGCTGCCGGTGTAAAAACTACTGAGGATCTGCTCGAGAAGGCTGCAACCAAAACAGGTCGTAAGAAACTTGCTGAGGAAACCGGAATATCTGAAAAACTTATTCTTAAATGGGCTAATCATGCAGATTTGTTCCGAATCAAGGGAATTGCAGGTCAGTTTGCAGAATTGCTCGAAGCTGCCGGAGTTGATACTGTCAAGGAATTGCGCCATCGTGTGCCGGCTAATCTTCATGCCAAAGTTATGGAGGTTAACGAAGTGAAGAATCTGTGTAACCGTGTGCCTTCGGAAGCTGAAATTGAAAAAATGGTTGCTCAGGCAAAAGAACTTGAACCCCGCATCACGTATTAAGAAATACGATTTATGGAGTTGTAGAAATTAAAATGGATCGCGATTCTGTCGCGATCCATTTTAATTTCCAATAAGTTTCCGGATATAGCTGGAATTTCATTGTTTGATAAAGACCTTTTTTCCATTTATAATGTATATTCCTGGCCCGGCAATGCGGTTAGGGCGAACTCCGTTAAGGTTATATATTTTGGCATTCTTTAAATCCATAATACTTTCAATGGGAATCTCCTCTACTCCGGAGTTTCCTTTCTCTAATATTTCACTCAGTCTTTGATAATAGGGCAGCAACTCCTCATATGCCTCATCATACTGAACGGGACCGTAGTCAAGCCTTATAAGAACCTGAGCAGCTTTATAAGCCATTGTCATCGCCTCTGTCAGAATCTGTTCCGTAGATTCAGAATAGAGATCAGTCAGGGGTTTGCAACTAAGGATATAGTAGCTGAGAGAAAGTTCGCTCAATACAAAAAACGAATGACCGCCAGCTGTTTTGTATTCCTCTGAAGATGCTGACCGCCTGTTTTTTTTAACCATAAACCTTATATATTCCGTACCGGCAGGAATAGATAAAGGAGCAGAGTGGAAAATATTAGCAGATCCGGCTGGCAATTCCTTAGTAAGAGCAGTGATATTATGCCAGTTTTCTCCGTCCTCACTAATCTCAATAACGGCTTCAGCCGGAGACCAGTTTGAATCATTATTTTTTCTTGTGACATAACTCAAAATAATAGAGATATCTCTAACCGGGCGCTCGGGCAATTGTATGCGGATATAATGGTCCAGACCGTCTACGGAATCTATATTATCGTAATTTGAATGGAAGTACGTGTTTAAATTATTGTCTAACAATACATCCCACGATGTAAACATGTCTCCTCCCGAACCTTTGTGCGGTGCATTTGAATACAAGAGATCTTCTTTTAGTTCTATCGGTATAACCTTTTCGTTTACTTCACCTATTGTGTTGGCGAGTTCCCTGGTTTTTACGATCAACTCTGAGAGTCTGTTTTCATTCCGATTGATTGCATCCTGCAGATTTGAGCTCGCAGTAGTGATTTCCTCCTCGAGGTTTTTAATATCTTCCACTGAGGCTTCGGTGTAGCCATTGCAAATGTCTTGAGCTGCTACTATCAGATTATAGAGTGATGCGAGCATATCAGGAGTAACAAATATATATTCTTGGACCGGCTCACCTACAATACCGTCCGGGGTCTCTCTGACCGATCCTGCGATGGATATTAACTCTTCTGCACTTAGAAGTGCCAACAAGAGGTTTGATATGGCAGCTTTGGTTTCCCATCCTTCTACCATGGTCAGTGTCCAGCGTGATGCCTTGGCAGCAGAATCCCAGCGTGTCAGACGCCCATAACCGTCATCATGAAGAGATTCGTGGTCTCTTCCGAGGGGACTAATAGAGAATCCTCCAAGCTCTTGAAAGGTCACAAGCTGTTTAACCGGTTCAGTAACCAATGTAACTATCGCCTTATCAGCGGGAGCTTTCCCGATATATTTGTTGAATTTAATATTGCTGATATAATAATAGTTTTCTTCATCTGTAGGCTCGAACATCCATTGCTGTGCCTCATCTTCCGGATCAACCTCTCCTGCTGCTACATTTGAGAGATGGGTGCCGTTGTTATTTGCTGCAATCCCTTTACCGGGATACTGCAGGTTAGATGAAAACACATATATGCCTCCGGGAGTGATCGGGATTGTGTTTGCAACGGTCGCACTGATGTTCTTTACTTCCGAACATACTGAATAAAGTGCCTCGTAGAGTTCAACGTTATTCTCTTCGTAGATTTCACCGTTTTCGCGTTTTGCACGTACTTCGTCGTAAACAGCAATAAGACCGGCAATCGTTTCAGGTAGAAGGAAACCGGGGTTCAGTCCATTACGGTCTGACCTCTCAAGAATTTTTTCAGCATCTTCAAGAAGAGTGTCGATTGCCTTAAGTCTTTGTTCAAGTGAACCGTTACGGACAGCATCTACCACGGTTGCAGAATGGTTGTCATAACTCACCACCTCAAAACTGGCATTGCCAGACTTGATAATTTCCGCAGCTGCCGCACTTACCTCAAAAACCGGATCGTTAGAAAAGCCAATAAGCTTTCCTTCAGA
Organism: uncultured Sangeribacter sp.; assembly: GCA_964640365.1. Lineage (GTDB taxonomy): Bacteria > Bacteroidota > Bacteroidia > Bacteroidales > Muribaculaceae > Lepagella. Next base: position 12,556 of record CAZXHO010000013.1, read on the forward strand.
ATCATGTATAATGAATCCTACGCCTCCTTCTCCATCTGAAACTTTTACGGTGGTGCCGCTTAAAGTGAAAGAGTATTCCCCGGTCATGGGCGCTCCTTCCGTGAAATCTTTAAGTCCTCCCATAGTGCCGCATTTATTCTTGTCGAATCCATACGATTGTCTGTCAGATCCAACCCTGTCATCAATGAATAATATGGCAGAATTCTTCTTCCATCCTTTTTCAGCAGCAAGTGTGGAAATTTCAGTTTTCCAATCGGCTATATCTTTCTCAGATAAATAAGATGTGTATGATGTGTAATCTCCAATGTAAAAACCGTCCTGTTTTACAAAAAATCCCCACGCCTCAAAGAAATCGGTTAGGTCTTCACCGGCTGCCAGACATGCCATCTTTGCAAAATGGAGAATATCATCCTTGGCAAGCATAGGATTTACAACTCCTTCATGACCCGGAGCATATGTCCGTCTGAGTGGATTAGTGCGTAAGAGTTCATAAAGTTTGGGATAGAATTTTTTATCTTTTCCTACATAATGATAATATAGCCAAAGCTGGAACCACATGCGGGTGGTGCCCCATGTGCCATGCTGGTGAAAATTCTGGCCTTCGTTAAATCTGCGTCTTTGTTCCGATGGATAGTCTGCGCGCGACGAATGTGTACCTCTGTAAAACATGGCAACATTTGAAAACACATTATTGCTTTCTTCAGAACACCCTGCCATATTTATGGGACCTTGGTTAAGATGTCCGAATTCGTGAGCCGGTCCCCACATGTCTCCTTTTGGGAATTCCCGGATTATACTGCTAATTGTTGATGGGTTATAGGCAGTTCTAAACCATGTGGCATTCATGAAGCCACACTCACGTAGAGAAATTCCGAGATGTCTATTATTGAAGTACTTATAATAGTCATCACGTGCGATTTCATCCCCTTCGAGAGGATCATAGTAATCTCTGCCCGCTGCCTTTTCAGATTCAATTATCTCCTTCTTATGCAGCCCCATGAGAAGCGTTTCGGCGAGATACATCTGGTCCCATGCTTTCATGGTGGAAATAAGGTCGAATTTACCCTGTGCATAAGCTTCCGGAGAGCAAAGGCTCTTAAGACACTGAGTCTTCTTACCGTTGGCATCCGAAATATCGTGGAAATGGATATATAGTGTATTATATTTAGAAAGGAGTGTAAACATGGCATGACGCGCACGCTCTCGGTAATATAGCCAGTCTTCATTAGTGTCGGGCGTATAAAGTTCATCTCCTTCGGAATTGAAATAACCGTTGATTGAACCTCCTTCAATATGTATCTTTATGTTATCGTAGTCTGTGACATGACGCACACGCGTATGGTTATTGGTTGTTCTTACAGTGTAATAGATAATCATATCGGCAAGATCTTTGTCACAGTGGATTATATTGAGTCCTTTCCGTAGCCGGAAACCGTCACTATTGTTGTTTAGGGTTACAAGAGGTGTTCCTTCCCCGGTTCTTCCTGCAATGTTAAGGGTTGAACCGGGTTCAGGATCTTTATCAATCATGACATAGAGCACCGTACCGTTATCTGTGATGATGCCGGTCGGATTATTAAGATCTCCATATGCCTGTATTCCTGCAAGTGTGGCTGCATGGCCGCAGTCAGAGAATGGTTCGGCAATCATGACCCTGAATTTACGGGCATGATAACTGTCCCATTCATTGCCATTGTATGGGTCTGTTTCTGACCAATCTCCCGTAAGTACTTTCCTGACCATCGGACGTAATTGTTCGGGAAGTGAAAGCACATTCGGGTCGTCAGCGAGATCTTCTGGATTCATTGCTGCATAGCTTGGTGTCAGCTCAGTACATGCCGGATCAGTAAAAATTGCTGCGAGGGCCTTGTCAACCGAATTTTTTTTATAACAATTCCAAGTTAGGGTTTTTGCAGCTATATCAGATTCACTGATCTCTTCCGCTAAAGTGAAGTGCCATATGGAGGGATTTGATCCTATGGTATACCCGAGGATGACAGATTGATTGTTTTCATGAGCAAAAGTGTAATTACTGCCCTCAGGTGTTATGTCACGTGTGCTCATAGTGGAGATGCCAAACCCTGTGGATCTCTTACTGAAATACATGACTGAGGTTTTCTGCTCAGGAATAAAGAGATCTTGCATGCTCCATGCCTTTTCACGTGTACAAGAGCTTGATACTACCATTCCTGTTTCATAATGACGCAGGAAATATCCTTCACCCTCCTGATTCTCTTCCACTATCCACACTTGGTTAAGGTCGGAGTTATCTGAAGGCATTCCTACAAGGGACCAGTTTTTCGGAGCCAGGGAATGTCCGTAGTGATAATTTTTGATGCGGTATGCTTTACCGGGCAATATCTCAGAGACACATTTCTGCCAAGTAGATTTTTTATTTATAAGTTCCTCTGAAGTTATGTCTGACTGAAGCTCCAGATTCCATTTAGTATTTTCTGTGTTCGTATTCCATCCTACCACAATGTGGTTAGAATTCTCATGGGCATAACCATGCGTTCCCTCATCATCCGTCTTGCCTGTTGCATTGACAGTATTTATGATATAACTTTCTCCTACAGGAGTGAATTTCATAAGGATAGAATTGTTATCAGGTGATATTGTGAATTGAGTTTGCCAGGCTTTTGACCTTGCACGCGAACTTGTCATGTAATAACCGGTCTTATAGTTGCGCATGTAGAATCCCGTACCGTTTATGTCTGTCTCGGCGACCCATAGCTGCGCTTCATCCGTTTCATCGACTTCCGAGGCAGTGATATTACCGACACCAGTTGCTGTCATGGCATGATTATAGCCGACATTTACTATCCTATATACTTTGTTATCGGCTATATCGGCAGCTGCGGAAAGAGTGTAGGCTCCCAGCATTGCCATAACAAGTAACTTAAAAAATTTTTTCATTTAAAATTGAAGAAGTTGGATTAATATAGAAATCATTGATATAAGGAAGAGGATAGACGTTTCTCACAGGATGCGGTAAGTGCATATCTATTACCTTTACTTTTTAGGATTTGTTGATGCTCTAAACTTGTCAGATTTACTTAAAACAGCATGACCATATTAACGCTTACTGAACGTGACCTGAAATCCGGTGAAGGCATGACAGAAAGAATATTAGTTGAGTTAAAAGAGTCCCATTTAAACCATTTCCGATAGAGGGGAAGCATCCAGTAACCTATTCTTGCAGCCAATATGCCAACTCCGGCACCCCCTATTATATCGTTTAACCAATGGCGGTTGTTATACAGTCTCATGAAGGCTATTCCGGTTGCTACCGCATATGCCCCTATACCATAAGCACCCCCATACTCCAGACGTATTAGTTCAGCTCCCGTAAATGCATTGGATGTATGCCCCGAGGGGAAAGAATTCATCGCGCTTGAACGGGGTCTTTTTTCATTTATGAAATGTTTGCTTGTCTTCACTATGGCTGTCATGACAAGGTATGCTGTGAGTTCCACAGCCGCTCTCTCCCTAAAACTATGTTTACCTGTGTTAGGTAACCACCCCATTGTCAAATAACAGACAGCAGGAAGGTATTGAATATAATCATCTATCTTCAAATAATTCTCTTTCCCTCTGAGATCATTCATTCCGTTGCTCACTGTATAATCAATATGCCTGAAAGGGTGGAAATACACTCCGATGGTTCCCGCAGTTATCAAAGCAGCAGGTAATATGAGCTGATTGGGCTTGAATTTTAAATTATCATATGACCCTCCTGTAATTATAGTGTCAACTTCAATGTTTCGAATAAAGTCTTGATTGGAAGACCTGGTTGGCACAGTATCCGGAGTCGAAGTGGCATGTATTCTGACAGGTAGTGAGCTTGCTACAGATGTCAGTAGCACCCACACTATTATTCTGAAAAAAAAGAGGGACATAGGAAGATATATTTTTATCAATTACCGCCAACTAACAATTTAATACACAAAATTGAAAGCTTCAGCAGAATGGTATTTAAAACCCGGGTAATACAGGAAGTTTTATTGAATGTTTTAATTCCAATTATACCCTGACTATATTGGAATCGTTTTCAATATTTTCAAAATTATATTGATAGACTATCCAGGGTGCAAATATAGTTATTATTATTCCTTTGAACAATAAAAAAATAAGAAAATATGACCAATGCCGAAGAAAATATGACCAATTTACATATTTCTTTAAAAACGGGTTCAAGAAGGCACGGTTTACATATAAAGCAGGATTCTTCCTCCCTCGCGTGCAAAAATATGTGGAAAACGTCGTACGGTTGCATAGATCTGGCTTGCAGTTACTGGCTGGCCGTCTTTTCTTATATGCAGAGCCTGCTTGTTTATAGATTCCGCCAGACGCTCTGTAGTCATTCCATGTCCTGAAGAGGCAAGGACATAGACCATAGCATCTTCAAGTTTCATTTTCATCATGACAAGGAACTAAGCTTATTTTGTTTGTAAATAAACCTGTAATCACTTTCCCTATAAAACCATCTTCCATTATTTATATGTGACTCCTCATTACCTCCATTTCCCGAGTAGCCATAATTCTCATATCCATACAGATCTACAGCTAAAGAAAAGATCCGCATGCCTTTCTGTCTGGCTTCTATGATATTTCCTACCATCTTCTCACTTAGAGGTTGCCACATAAAATCAGATATCATCAAAAGATCTGCTCCCGAAAAACGATTTTTTATTTTACTGAAACTATGACTGAAGGGGAGCTGCTCAAATAAAAAATGGAATAGTTTGCTCTCATCATTACCACCTCCGTGTGAAAGAGAAAGATAGGATATAAGATTTAGTTTTTGATGTTGATAATCAGTGAGAATAAAAAAAGAAACTTTATGAGAATAATTAATGATGACAACAGGACGCAGGTCGTGTTGAGCTTTGATGGCAATTGCGAGAGCAAGAGATTTTGCCATTGCCAAAGGTTGTCCGTTCATACTGCCCGAAGAGTCGATACAAATGTATATGGGACCTTTTTCATCATCAATAGAATCTGTCTGCCGGGAGAGGGAAGAGAATACTTGTAAGCGTTTACGTGTGAATTTTTGGAGAAATATGTTTTCAGTAGATGGCGCCCCCAGTAGTGCCAATTCAATAGGAAGAAGGCTATTAAGGTCGTTCCCGGTCGTGATGCCGCTAATG